>JAUVQD010000035.1 GCA_030598355.1 Actinomycetes bacterium | reverse complement strand
GGTTCTTATTTGCCAAGGCCCTGAAAGAGCGGCTAGAGGCTGTAAAAGGCGACAGATATTCTAGAGACGTTAAGAGGTAGGGGCGAAATATGAAGCTAACAACACAAGACAGATTCGAAGATAGTCAGATAACGGAAACAATTGGGTTGGTTCGGGGAAATACCGTACGCGCGCGGCATGTGGGAAAAGATATTTTGGCGGGTCTTCGAAACGTCGTCGGCGGGGAGATTGAGGAATACACAAAACTTCTCGGTGAATCACGAGAGCAGTCGATCGATAGAATGATTGCAGAAGCGACCAAGCTGGGGGCTGATGGCATTGTGTGTATTCGTTTTACCACGTCTTCGATTATGGGCGGGGCAGCTGAGCTTTTTGTTTTTGGAACGGCTGTAAAGTTGAAAAAATGAGTTTCCAATAAAAATAACGCTCCCCGCTTGCGTCGAGGAGCGTTTTTTTATTTATGGGGTTGATGGTTGACTTACAGGGGCGAACTACATAGAATGCCTGCCCATTCCCTTCATGCCACCTGGGCCATGTTTCATTCCGCCTCCGCGGCCTCCCTTTTTATGTCCTGGGCCATGGCCAAGTACATCTTTTAGGTCTACATCGTTGTCTGCCGCCCATTTATCCAATTCTGCTTTGTGGGCTATCATGGCTTCTCTTTGTTCTTCCGGCGAGAGATCCTTTATCTTGTCATGATCAGCTTTCTTTTTGTCCAAGATTTTTAAAAGCTCAGCGCTCTGGGCCTTGGTGAGCTTGCCGTCTTCTACGGCTTTATCAAGGCGCTCCACGCATTGAGCGTGCATTTCCTCATGGTGGGCTTCGCGTTCTTCGTCAAAGACCCTCTCAACATCAGTGATGTCGAGATTAAATTTCTCCGCGAGTCTTTTTACGATAGGGGGATAGTCACCCGTGGTTTGCGCGACAACCAGGCCGGCTCCAAAGATAGCCACTGTTGCCAAAGCTGTTGCGACTAAGGCTGCTATCAATACTTTTTTGCTTTTCATTGTGCCACCTCCCTTCTCATTAGCGTACTGTATTGACCTCTACTTTGCCCAACAAGTCTGAGAAAGCACTGAGAATATTGAAAAAATATCTTGTGGGTTTTAGCTTTCACCTAAAGGGAGTTTGATGGTAAAAGTCGAGCCGGACCCAAGCGTGCTGGTGACATCAATTGAGCCTTTATGGGTGTCAACAATTCTTTTGGCGATCGAGAGCCCCAAACCAAAGCCGGCGATTTTATTTTTGGAGCGTGACTGATCAACTCTGTAGAACCGGTCAAAAATGTGACTAATATCTTTTTCGTCGATCCCAATGCCGTCGTCGTTTATCTTAAAGACAACGGAATTACCATCTTTTACTGCAGTTAAAATAATTTTACCCTTCTCCTGCGTATACTTCAGGGCGTTATCGAGCAGAATGGTGAGAAGCTTTTCAAGGCTCTGCGCTTGGGCCTCAATGACTAAAGGTTCAACTTCAATTTGCAAAGAAGTGCTTTTCTTGCGTGAGGTGGGCTCTACATTCTTACGGGCGCGTTCAACGATTGGTGCTAGATCGACCGTTTCAAAGCTAATTTTCTGATTTGAAGCATCGGATTGCGCGAGTATTAGAAGATCCGAGGCCAATGTTTCCAGATTATCAACATCCTCTAGGCTGTTAGATAGCACGTCCTTAGCCGTTTGCTTATTCAATTTCTTATCGCGCAGAGCCACCTCGATAGAAGTCTTCAATGAAGTTAAGGGGGTTCTGAGTTCATGGGAAGCGTCAGCCACAAATCTCTTTTGTTCTTCTAGTGATTCCTCTATAGGTTCAAGGGTTTTTCCGGCTAGGAAATAACCTGCCCCTGAAGATATGATCACAATTGACCCGTTCACAATAATCAAGATCAACAATATTCGGTTTCGGGCTTCTAGAAAGTGACCATGCATAATCTGGTGCATGCCCCGTGGCATTTTCAGGCCGTCATTGTCTCGCATTAGTTTGCTTTCAAGCCGGCTAAAGCGTCTTTCGATGTCGTTAGAGACTCCGAGGTAGATCGCTATGCTAAAGGCCGCGCTGATCAATATGATTATCAATAGATACCAGGCCGTCAGCCTTATGCGGGCTGAGCGAAACATTATTTATGCCCCCCAACCTTATAGCCAAAGCCCCTGACAGTAAGAATAAGCGGTTCTTTCTTTTCAAAGGGCTTGTCAATCTTGTTCCTTAAGTAACCGATATAGACCTCGACCGTATTCGGCAAAATATCGGAGTCATAATCCCAAACATGGTCAATAATCTGGTCCTTTGTCAGTATTTGGCCCTTGTTTCTAAGCAAGTATTCGAGCAATGAGAACTCTTTTTTTGAAAGTCTGATTTCTTTGCCATCGCGGCTTACTTCATATGTTAAAGTATCTAGCTTTAATCCATTGGCTGCCAGTAAAGCATCAAGGCTGTTCTTGGGTCGTCGAGTTAAGGCCTTTATTCGAGCTAAGAGCTCGGTAAACGCAAAAGGTTTGATCAAATAATCGTCCGCTCCGGCGTTTAGTCCATTGACCCTGTCATGCAGTTGACTCTTGGCTGTGAGCATAAGAATGGGGGAGTGGTTTTGATCTTTTCTTAGCCGTCTGCATACCTCAAGGCCGTCAAGTTTTGGTAGCATCAGATCTAAAATAATGACGTCGTAATCCTCTGTAATTGCCAGATCATAACCTGCCTCGCCATCAAAGGCGGTATCAACAGCGAAGGTCTCCTGTTCAAGACCCCTTTTGATAGAATCAGATATTCTCTTCTCATCTTCAACTAAAAGAATTCTCATACTCAAATAATATCAATAATTCTGAGAATTAGCTGATAATTGAGTATCTTAAAGACAAATGATTAGGTGACACGTACTTAATTCCGAGCTTCGAATTAAGTACGTGTCACCTAATCATTTAAAGGCGCTTGCTTAAACAGCCGATAATACAATTAACAAAAAAGCGTGAAGTATGGCCCTTAGCGTAATTGAAAAACCCGGTTGACGGGTTTTTCCTTTTTTATTTCCAGACTTCGCTGGTTATAATTATAGGGAAAAATTGGGATAGAAGGGTCGGGTCCAAAAGTGTCGCAAAAAAGCGTGGCTCAAAAACTGCTAATAAAAGAGAATTACAAAGTTGTTTTGTTAAATGAACCAGAAGATTACCGCTCCACTCTCGGGGATCTACCACCCGAGATAGATATTTTGACGAAACTTAGCGACAACGTCGATTTTATCCAAATATTTTTGACATCGAAAAAAGAACTTGAAGCGCAATTAGAGAAAGCCAGCAAACATCTTTCTCCGAAAGGCCTGCTATGGGTCAGTTATCCAAAGGGCACATCAAAAGTTGAAACAGATGTTAACCGCGACGTTATCTGGAAGTACGCGCTCTCAATTGGCTTAGACGCCGTATCGATGATTTCAGTTGACGACACATGGTCAGCGATGCGCATAAAGCTCTAAAACCGGTAACACATTCAGCGCTGAAGTGGCAAACCCGCAATCTGCACTGAAAATATACCATGCGTGTGCTTGGCAATGCAAAGAGTGACGGGGAATGGGTAAATATAGATTTACTTGTAGTAAAATGAGTCGAGATTTCAGTTTGGACTTGTGAGTAATCAATGAGGAGTTGACTTATGACGAAGATCAGACAGATTTATAAGTGTGGCAGTTGCGGGAATATCATTGAAATCGTGCATCCGGGCGGGGGCGAATTAGTCTGTTGCGGTCAGCAAATGGAGCTTCTTCGAGAAAAACATGATGACAAGGGCGAAGAAAAACATGTTCCGGTAATCGAAGAAATTGAAGGCGGGATAAGGGTAAGAGTTGGCTCAATCCCGCATCCGATGGAAAACGAACATTATATTGAGTGGATAGAGATAGTCACAGATGGTATCGCTCACAGAAAGTTTCTTGAGCCCGGTGAAGAACCAGAAGCTATCTTTAGCGTGACCACTGTCGGCAGTATTACGGCCAGAGAATATTGCAGTGTACATGGGCTATGGCAATCTTAAATATCAACCGTTAGTCTTGCTCAACTCGACCATCAATCATGCGTATAGTTCGCTCTGCTCGTTTGCCAATGATTTCTTCATGCGTAATAACAATAAGGGTCTTCTTTTCTTCTTTCCAAATGCTTTCCAAAAGATCCATGATCATATCGCTACTTTTCGAGTCCAAACTGCCTGTGGGTTCATCAGCCAGGATTATCTTCGGGGAATTGGCCAAAGCGCGCGCTATCGAAACTCGTTGACGTTCTCCGCCGGATAGTTGTGTCGGGTAGCTATTGATTCTATCCTCAAGACCAACTTGACGTAGAAGATAAAGCGCTCGTTCATGCCGTTGTTTTGATTTTAGATTACCCTCATGCATGGGAAGAATGACATTCTCAAGAGCGGTTTGAGAGGGGATAAGGTTGTGCAGCTGAAAAACGAAGCCAATCTCTTTTGACCGGTAACGCGTCAAATCACGCGCTTTCGTTATATCGTCGCCGTCAACGACAATTTGACCCGAGTCAGGCTTATCGAGCCCACCGATCATATTAATCAAGGTTGATTTGCCACTGCCGGACGGCCCCATTATTGAGACAAATTCGCCATCTTTAATCATTAGCGTCGCGCCGTCCAGGGCCTTTATCTTCCCTCCGTCAAAATACTTTCGTATCGCTCGCAATTCAATCAAGTTATTCATATCTTAACGCTTCCGCCGGGGAAAACCTGGTAGCCCGAATAGCGGGATAAAGACCGCCAAGGACGCTGACCAGAATGCCGACTAAAACCGCGCGCTCGAAAATAATCGTTGAGTAGCTCGGTTTAAAAAAACTTTCCGCAACGGGAAAAGTCATTATGTATTGGACAGCGATCAGGCCCAAGCCAGTGCCAACCACGATTGAAACTAAGCCAAGCAGAAATGATTCGCCAAGAATCATCATCAAGATTCGTCTTTTTTTCCAGCCGATCGCTCTCAAAATCCCGATTTCTCGAGTGCGTTCAAAAACGCTCATCATAATTGTGTTCATCACTCCAATACCCCCGATCACCACTGCAAGGAATGATATAGCTCCGCTCATAAAATCCATTATCTCAAGGCCTTGATCGACCGAAGAGAACTCGGAAACATCGGTCAGCGCTGCCAGGTCGCCGTCAAACTTGTTCTCTATTTTCCTGGCAAACTTTCTGATATCGCGGACTTCGCTTGTTACTTTCACTAAGACCATAGTGACCTGATCCTTTTTCTTTTCCTGTATCTGCAATACGTCGAGGGGCACTAGCCCTCCTCCGTCTTGCATTGGATTGCCAGTCTCAAAAACACCGACAACTTTAAAGACGCGATTTCGTATTGGTAGTTCGTCACCAACATGAATATCCATATTTCTGGCAGCGATCTTGCCGATGACCATCTCGTCTTTCCCGTCCTTGAACTTGCGGCCTTTTGAAAGGTTGGCGCCAAGGAGATCCCAATCCTCTGTTCTTTGGCCATACATCATAAAGAGAGGGTTTTGTTCTGTTTGGGCGAAGCCCATTAAAACGCCAACGGCCTCTTTAACACCCTTGGTCTTTCTGATCTCTTGGATTTGATCTTCGCTAACTAAACTAAAGGAAAAATCAGCCACGTTCCCCTGGGCAACGGTGAAGTCTGCCTCACCCGTCTTTATGGTTTGCTCAAGAGTGTCTTTAAGGCCTTCCCCGATAACCCCAAGGACGACAATAGTTGCTATCCCTAAGCTTATGCCAAGTACCGTTAAGACGGTGCGTGCTCGCTGCCGCCAGATGTTTTTGAAGATCATTCCGAAAAAGGCCACATTTCCCCACAGGTAGATGTTTCTAGTCTATGTTCTAATTCAGCTTGGTCTGTTGTCAACCGATAAGACAAAGCCTACAGCACAAGCCCTAGTCATATTCGTATATATAGCGCTTGCTCAGCAGGGTTTACCAGCGGTCATATTTAATGATCGTTTCCAGCGGCAGTCTTTTTTTGGGTCGCGGGGAATCGGCTGGATAGCCTAGAAGCAAAAGTTCGACGACTATGATATCGGTTGGTATCTTTAGAATCTCTTTGACTTGATCGGGGTCAAACTTGCCGATCCAGCATGTGCCAAGGCCCAATGCTGTCGCGGCAAGAGCAATATGATCTATCGCAATTGCCACATCTATGGGGTAGGACTCAAGACCACAACTCATAATATAACCGTCAGTCTCAGCGCAACAGGCAATTACCACAGGCGCGTTGCGAACGAAGTTTTGTTGCGCGGCTTCAGCAAGTTTTTCTATCACTTCTTCGTCTCGAGCAACGACAAACCGCCACTCCTGCAAGTTTTTTGCAGAGGGAGCCAGCCTGGCCGCCTCAAAAATTTTTGTTAGCTTCGCGTCTTCAACGTCGCGTTTTTGGTACTTGCGGACGCTATATCTTTTTTGAATTGTCTGAAAAATATCCAATATAGCTCTCCTTCAGTTAAAAGATTCTTTTCGCAGAATATCTAGAAGGATCAGGTTTTTCAAGAAAAACATTATGCTTTTAGCCTACCGGTATAGCGCGCTTAGAATATTTGAGGTCCGGGCGTCACGTTTCATGCGGCTGAAATAGATTCTGCTCCGTTTACCACGACCCCTTCTTACCATAGGGATCGATCGCGTTGGCGCTGGGTAACGTTATCCTGAGCCCAGCTAATTTGAAGTTCCTGCCTTTTCTTGAAAAAGCGCGATATATTTTTTGTAGCGGCACTCTCCTTTGGGTGCCGACCTCGCCGCTGGTCATTGGCATTGTCGCGAAGAGCAAAACGTATTTCCGGCCAACTTTTGTGACGTCAGCGTCGACCATGGTGGTCAGGCGCCGTCCGGGTCGAAGTCTTAAATCTCCCTCTTTTACCCAAGTAAGGCCCTCGTCTCTAGACACCGCAGATCTCGACCAAAGGCCGGCAGTATAGTACATCCTAAGCCTTCGATACCTGAACCGCACAACATCAGGGACAGATGTAAAAATCGCGCCGCTCTTATCTCTGTCTTGCAAGCGCACTCCACTCTCGACGACAAAACCGGATACCCCATCTGCGCTAATCGCGCTGTAAAGCCGGCGAGGGGCTCTGTCACCGCGCCCTGATTTTCCTTCAAAAATCATTCGCCAGCGGTCGTCTTTAAGTTGAAATATGGCGGAGTTCGATATTTGTGTGATGTTTGGAAATACAGTTCTTACTTGCGACAGGCTCAAAACGCGTCTTTCGTTCGTAAAGACACGGCCCTTGGCGGAATCGGTAACTTTAATACCTTGATCAGTGTAGTACATGCGAAAGCGCCCGTTATCCAGGCGAATTGTGCTTGAACTCGCGCCCGGCTTTACTCTTATACCACTTTCAGTACGAAATCTCGAGTATTTGGCGGCAGAATAAGCAGTTAACGAAGTACTGAAAGCTAAAACAATTGTTAGGAAAAAAGAGTTTTCCTTTTCATCTTTTCTCCTTGGCTGGTTAGTAGTTCTCCCAACCAATCATAGTTTAAACGTTTTGTCCTTGATTCATCGACTTAGAGCAGCCTTGTTCTTAGTCCAGAATTACCGTATTATGCGGGAAACTACCGGTTGTCGCTGCGTTTTCAGGGGTGATCTAATCAAAAGAAACTACGAGTCATTTGGCCGAAAATCAAGGACGTTCTTTTACTTTCTTCTTTTTGCAATGTTAGTATCCGCGTTTTTTAAAAGCGATGAAATTGCAAACGCATCCAGTGTAACCGCTAATTCAACTCAGCCGGAGCAGCTTATCGATAAGCTTGAGCCACCGGCGGCGTGTGCTGAGTGCCATAATGAGGCTTACAGAGATTGGTCAGGCACGATGATGGGGAACGATTTCAGAGACCCGGCTTGGCTAGCGATGCTGTCGATTGCTGAGCAAGACGTGCCTGGGATCGGGGACTACTGCTTGCGTTGCCATGGGGCTGGTTGGTTTCAGGGTAAATCGGAGCCTCCAGGCGGCGATTCAAGGGGACTTTCATTTAAACCCGCGCCTGAGATAGATAGAGAATCTATTCCATTGTGCGATTTTTGCCATAGGATGGAACGTGTTGGCATGCGCAAGTCTAATTATGATAACCGTGAAGTCGCAGAAGGCAATGGTTCTGTATATTTTAGACATGACGATCCCTGGGTCGGCGGAAAGCATCCCTTAAAGCCCCTCCATAAAAAGTCTGAGTTGTGTGGCGCGTGCCACGACGTTTCAAATCCTATTGTGGAAAGCTCGGATTCACCTGGTATGTCTCACCCCCTGGAAAGAACTTATACGGAATGGAAGTATAGTTTCTTTGGAGAAAATGACTACGCGTGCCAAAGATGTCATCCGCCCATGAAGTTTCCCGGCGCGCAGACCTGGATACTTTTTCCTGGAATGGCCAACCTATATCCAGATATTGATTCCGGGTGGCGTGAAGCTGGTTTTGCGTTGCCAAAAGACCGGTCGTCAGCCTGGCGTAAAGCTAGAGAGCGCAACGAGGTTTTCATGAAACGGGCGGCGGACATCAAGATAACTTCAGGAGCGACATTCAAACCGGGTGAAGAAGCCACAGTTTCAGTGACGGTTGTTAACCAGACTGGCCATCGTCTACCGACAGGCTTTGGTGAAGGCCGACACATGTGGATACATATCAAAATCACGGACGCTGAGGGCCGCGTGATCTTCGAAGACGGAAAACTTGATGGAGACGGAAAGATTGAAAAAACTAAACAAACAAAAATTTACGAGCAGGAAGCAGGGGTTGACGGTGTTAAGTCTTTTAACTTCGCGTTGCTAAATACGATTATTAAAGACAATAGAATACCGCCTGCCGGGTTTAATAAAACAGCTTATGAAGTTGAGGGGGCCTTCATAAAAGGGGCCAAATACGCAAATGGGCAAAACTGGGATGACACAAAGTACAGATTTGACGTTCCGGTCGATGCTTTTGGGGCACTCACTGTGAATGCTGAATTGAAATATGAAACATTTTCAGCTGAGTTTATGGGTTGGTTGGTGGATGCAGATAAAACGTTGGCCGTCAATCATGGGGGAGAAGCTCCGGAAACTCCGGATGGATCTAGGACTTGGGGGGAGACCACCTATAAGATTTGGGAAAGGGCAGCGAAAGGAAAGCCCCTGATAATGGCGGCGACCGACGCCACTATCCCTTCAGCAAATTCAGTCTCTGTTTTTCAACTTCCCCTTTTTGCGGTGATTATCGTATTTGTTCTTGTTCTCATAGTTAAAGGTATGCAAGGGGAACATAAGCTAATGTGACGCGCAAAACTGAATCTGCAAAGCTTCTTTTTACTAGCGATCTTTTGGGTCATACACCATAGACAATTCAAT
>JAUVQD010000074.1 GCA_030598355.1 Actinomycetes bacterium | reverse complement strand
GAAGAAGATAATTTGCCGCTGTCACTCAGTGTTACGCAAGTACTTGACAAACGGACTATAGTTTGAAAAGCTAGCGCTAGCTTAGAAAATTCTGGCTCGAATCATCGGTTAACCGTTCTTTTCAAGATTTCAACAAAAGTTGTTCGGCGATCTACTGCAAAGGAATAATGATGGTCGATGTACTACTCATAAATCCGCCTCCACCAAGGCATCTAAGGCAAGCCATGGAGCACTTGGGGCTGGGTTATCTGGCTGCGGAGCTTCGCCGGAGCGGATTTTCAGCCGACATTATCAACGCGCCCACCGAGGGGCTGGATTTTGATGGTCTAACCAAAGAAGTAACGGGACGTTCTTTCGATGTTCTGGGTGTATCGGTACTTTTTCAAGACAATCTGAGGCCGACCCTGGAATGGTTGAAGTCGCTTAGGGCAGCAGGACTTGAAGCCCATATTACAATTGGTGGCCACCCTGCCACCTTCACTTACCGGGAGATATTAAATGAGTATGATTGTGTTGACTCGGTCGTTCGTGGCGAAGGTGAATTCACCTTAACCGAGCTGGCGGAAAAGATAAAAAGCGGACTTGACTGGCGAACAGTGGACGGCCTGGTTTTTAAAGAAGCAGAAGAAATAGTAACTAATCCGACACGACCCTTGATTCGTGATATAAATGCTCTCGCCTGGCCGGCCAGAGACGTCTATTCAACAAAGCCTCCCGCCTTTGATCAGCTGGTCGTCGCCAGCAGCCGGGGTTGTCACTGCGACTGCTCTTTCTGCAGCATAGCAACTTTTTATCGGAGCTTTAAAGGGCGAGTGTGGCGTAATCGAGATCCGGAAGATGTGCTTGACGAGATCGACGCCGTCAGAAAGATATGGCCGCTCGAATTTGTTTTATTGATTGACGATACGTTTATAGGGCCTGGGAAGATAGGGCGTGAGCAGGCATTTGAATTTGCCGAAGCCTTGGGGCGGAGAAGAAAAGGATATTTTATCGGCACGTCCTGCCGGGCCGACCAGGTTGACGAGGAACTCTTTCGTGAACTACGAAAAGCCGGTTTGAGGATGGTATTTCTCGGAATAGAAAGCGGTAACGAAGAGACTCTGCGTCTTCTGAATAAAAGAACAGATGTCGAGACAAATCGCCGTGCCGTCGAGATTCTCGACAAACTGGATATCTCTGTCGAGGCCGGGTTCATAATGTTTAATCCGTATACCAAATTCTCAAATATTCGAGAGGATTTGAATTTCCTGAAGCAAACGGGTCTCGGGCCTGAAATCCTTAGTGATTTGGGCCTTTTCCCGGGGGAGCCCTTGATAGAAAAACTGATAGCCGACGGATTGGTGACCGGCTCACCATTTAAGTATACGGCCAAGTATGCCAATGATGGTGTCGGCGAGTTCTTCGAGTTCTTGCGATCCCGCTTATTTAGGCAGAGAGATTTTGGCGCTGTCCGAATGGGCCAGCAGATGCTCCAAGGAGCAAAAATTGGGGTGTTGCCGTCTTCTACGCCCAACCTCGCCGAGATTGAGGCCAAGTTGCATAATTTTTACAAAGTAGTCTTTGAAGTGCTAAATAAAGGGGTCGATATCTTTGAGGTCGGCCAAGAGTTAGAGACAAGCTTGTCCGCGCTTGAGAAGGAGTTTGCCAGTCGATGCGAGGCTGAGTCAGATAAAATACAGAATTTGCTCGAACAATCTCCGTTGATTGCCAACAAATGATCGCGCCACGGTGACCGTTTAGCCGGCGCTGCCTCCACCTCCACCGCCTCCTCCACCGCCTCCGCCGCTGAATCCGCCACCGCCACCGGAACCGGAACTCATTGCGCTGGAAGCAGCGTTTGTCATTTGCGTGAAAGAATTCTGGAGGCCTTCCAGTCCGCCAAACCCCTCCATCTCCCGGCTTGAATGAAACCAGACGGGACCGCTATAACGGGCGGCTGTGGCTTCGGGGATAACAACTTTCAATTGCTTGATAACTTGCGTGGCCACTCCCAAACTAACGGCATAGACCAGATAATGCTCCCAGATGATCATTGAGCTTGGGGCAGCTTCTTTCAGGTTGGAAAAGTGGAGAAGGAACCGGCGAAAAGCTGCCCATTTACTAAGTTGTAGCGCTCCCTCTTTTGTTCGTCTCCGAAAAAGTCCGGAAAATAAGGCCTGAGTAATCCCTAAGACCAATGAGACAATGCCGCCGTACATTCCCTTAGTGAGTAGAATAACCCCGGTGATAGCAACAGCGGCGCCGACAAAGATATTCACGGCCATCATAATTGTGCCCGTCGGATCAATGAAGCGATTTTTCTTTCCAGCTGTCTTGATAGATTTCTTCCATTTTCTCATAAATCCCTGAAAGCTGGTCGTGTGGCTTTTTGCGTAATCTTTGACCTCCTCCATGGTAACGGTCTTATCGTTGCCGATCGTACGGAAGAAATAGGCCATCATTTGGGCCTCAAAATTCTGCAATTTATCTTTTGGTTCATCCAGGCGCTCAAGCTCATAGTCGTATTCGATCTTGCTGCCAAAAAAACCTTGTTTCTCTTTTTTTGTTTCCGTTATCTTCAGCCAGCCCCGTCTGGCCAAGTCCATCATCGTGGCCGTCAAGTCGCTGACGTCCACATTTCCAAATCGCCAGAGGTAGCCGGTGATCGCCGGCGGGTAGTCATATGGGAGTTCGCGGAAGTAGTTTATCTTGGAGTCGACTTTGTGCTCTTTCCCGAAGATTAGCCACAGGACAAAGCCAGCGGTCAAAGTGAGAAAAGGCAGAATGACGCCGAAAGCATTTCCGGCCCGCGCCAGTCGGCGTTTGGCATTTGCTTGGTTTGCCCACTCTTTTTCCTCAGACAGAATTGTTGGCAATCCATCATTGCTAACTCGTCTTGAGGCTTGCGGGACCAGGGCAGGGGGAAATGTTGCTCTGGCTTCAACAAATGTGTGTGCGGGCAAGCCGGAAACTGTGTAGTCAATGGTATTTCCATTGACGATCGAGACATTGCCATTGAGCGGACCATGGCCCCAGGCTCTTATTTGGGATTTCTCTGCTCCAACCGGCAGGCGCACAGTCGTCTTAACGCTTCCGGCGGATTCGTCCCAGCCGGCTCCAACCACCTTCCAGTTAACTTCAGCCACATCGGCAAAGACTCTGACAGCATCGAGAGCCCGATATTTGAAAGTGAATGTTCGTTGTTGATCGCTAGCGTTAAAATACCACTGCGCTTTAATTGAGGTAGGACTCTTAGTAATGTTGACGGTTCCAGCCGTTCCCGCGGCAGATTGTTGAAAAGGTTGGCCGCCTTCTAAAACCTCAAAGTTGGTGATGTCTGTGGCGCCCTTGGTAAAGACCTCATAGGTCGCCCAAGTAAAATCGCCTTCGAAATCAAAGGTCCTATTCTCAATGAGATCAATGGAACCGTCAGGGTTGACATGAAGGTCGACATTGACCGATGTAAAAGAGAAGCTTTTGGCGAAAGCGGTACTAGTAAAAGCGGGCAACAAAAGAAAGAACGAAACCAAAACTAGTAGTTTCAGGCGATTGCCAAATCTTTTTTTAGTTATCAACTTACGCTCCGTTCACATTTTCTGTTGGCCTATGTTAGATTCTAATAGATTTCCTGACAGACGGGAACGAAGAAATGTCGCGATTGAGCCTTGGAACATGCGGTTGGACGGACCCGACCTTAATAGAATCTGAGGAATTCTATCCATCGCCGCGAATGACGGCCGAGGAGAGACTCAGGTTCTACGCTGAAAACTTCAATACGGTTGAAGTTGACTCTACCTACTACGCGCTACCTTCCGAAAAAGTTATTGGTCTGCAAACCGAGCGAACACCGCCCGAGTTTACGCTTCACTATAAAGCCTTTGGTTTGCTAACGAGACACGGGATTGATCCGAGGCGGTTGCCAAAAGCGGTCAAAGAGCTTATCCCGGCTGACAAAGTGAAGTCTTCGTATTTACGGTTTGAAGATGTGCCTGCCCAAGCGCGGGAATTGGCTTGGCAAATGTTTGATTCAGCCCTTATGCCGGCTGAGAGTGCCGGGAAGCTCGGTGTCGTACTATTTCAGTTTCCACCGTATTTTCTCTTTGGCGGGATGAACATGGACTATATTCTGACGTGCCAGGCAAAGCTCAGTCACTATCGGTTAGCGGTCGAGTTTCGGCATTCTTCATGGTTGGCTAAAGAAAACTATGAGAAGACATTTGATTTTCTGACGCGAAATAAACTGGCTTATGTTTGTGTTGATGAGCCACAGTTTGCCGGCGGCACTACGCTCCCGCCAGTTGTAGAAGTTACTTCTGACATTTCGTACATCAGGTTTCACGGACGGAATAGCAACAACTGGTATAAAAAAGGAATCTCAGTTGCTGAGCGCTACGCGTATGATTACACTGATGATGAGCTCGATGATTGGGCGCAAAAGATTGAGAAAATCTCGCCATTTACGAATGAAACATATGTGATGTTTAATAATTGTTTTCGGAACTTCGCTGTTAAGAATGCTCTCCGCTTTGCTGAAATAATCGATATTTGATTTAAGTACCCCTGGTATTGGGAAAAATCTAGGGGTCGCAAGGGGGGCGTGAGCTCATGGCTGTCATCATAGAAATACGCAAATTGGGCGAGTTGTTGCTTTCACAAATTATCCATGTTGCCGAAGCCACCCTTGCTTTTCTTCCTTCTTTGATCGCCGCCTCTTTAGCGGTTCTTTTCGGATGGATTCTCGCTAAGGTTCTGCAGTATTTAATTAATTACGTTCTCGAGGCTGTGAAATTCGATGAGCTGCTTGCCGCGGGGCCGATTAACCATAAAGTGTTCGAATTGGCTGGTCTTAAAGTATCGCTCTCACAGTTGTTAGGGACAGTTGTTTTCTGGGCCACTTTTTTCTTTTTCGGATTGGCGCCGGCTGCCGACATGGTTAATTTGAGGTCGGGTCGAGTCTTGATTGAGCAGGTCATTGGGTTTCTTCCCGAAGTGTTCGGGGCACTTCTTGTCCTAGCCGCCGCTTTTTTGATTGCCGGTCTTCTTCGCAATATTTTCCTGGCTGTAATGGCGCCATCAAACCTTGGTTTTCTGCAAGCTTCAAGCTGGTTTATCTACGCGATTATCATTGTTTTGGGGTTTGGTTTGGCTCTAAACGTATTGGGTGTGGCCGGTTCGTTAGTTCTGGATAGGTTTTTGGTCAGCGTTTTATTGGGCGCCGCCGCCCTTGGACTGGCGCTGGCGGCCGCCATTGGTTTTGGGCTCGGCGCCCGCGATGTCTTCGGGGCGATTATTGCCGGGTATCAAATAAGAGATCGCCTGGCTGTTGGCGACAGAATAAGCATTGACGATTATTCCGGCGTGGTTGAACAAATAGGCTTGGGCGCCGTTCAGCTGCGAGACGCGGAGAGAATTATCAGTATTCCCAACCATGTTTTTTTTCAAAAAGTTATTTTGAAGAAGCGGGAAGAGCAAAAAAAAGCGGCTTAACACCAAAATATCCTTTGTTTGCTAAACAAATATGCGTTTTAAGCTAGACATTTCCTGCTTGACCAGGCATAATTATTGCTAGCTTATTATTATGTTGAAAATTTTGAGAAGCCGAGAGAATATCCCGCTTGTTATTGCAGCCGCGATACTTCTGATGGTCGTGTTCGCCTGGTTTGCGCCTGCTGAAGCTACTCTGGGAAAAGCAGTTAAACTAGTTTACGTGCATGCCGCGATGATGTGGGTTGGAATAGGGCTAATATCGTTAGGTGGAATAGCTGGGCTTTTGTTCTTGTTTTTCCGGAACGAGGCACTTATCAGTTGGTCTACGGGCTGCGCAGTGGTTGGATTGTCGCTCTTTGCGCTTACCGGTTTCCTTGGGGCTGTGACAGCAAAGATTACGTGGGGCGGAGTTTTTTGGGCGGAACCCAGAATGGCGATGCTCGGACAAATATTTTTTGTGGCAGCGGTAGCTGCGATAGCCGTGCGAATTAGCGGGTCGAAGACGATTGCTGGTTTAGCGAACTTGGGCTTGGGTATAATTACGTGGGTATTGATTATTCGAACTGAGCGCGTTATCCACCCGGACTCACCTATTTTTAGGTCAGACTCCATCGCGATCAAAGTTTTTCCGCTTCTAATTGCGGGCATGATTACTATTGCTGGCCTGCAAATTGTTAGATATTGGATCGGCAGAGAAGAATAATTGTTTTAGTTTGTTAATTAAGTTTGTCAACAAGCTCAAGAGGGTAGATATTTTTTTGTTGCTTTTCGAAAGTGCTTTGTTAGAATTAGGAACAGGTTGCCTAGCCTGGAGGGGGTTGGTCTATGAATATTGCTACTTCGCAGTTGCCTCAGATTGAGGTAGTAAAAAGAATTAAGACGGAACTGCAGACTTGTGTTGGTGTTAGGATGAAAGTCCGAGCAAATATGGGGCGTTGCAAGATCATTGAACGCTTGGGGGTTTTGGAAGAGACACATCCCAATCTTTTTGTGATTAAAGTAGAAGAGAAACGTAATCGTTCTCGGCGGGTTTCGTATAGCTACGCCGATGTTTTGACGAAAACCGTTGAACTTAGCGACATTGATAAAGGCGACAACCTACTTCCCTGGCTACAACAATAAGTTCTCTCTGCTGAGATGGGCACCTTATGTTTTGAGGCCCATGCCAAGGTAAACCTATACCTACAGGTCAAAGACCGATCATCATCAGGCTACCACCAAATAACAAGTATTATTCAAAGCATTACCCTTGCCGATGAGATCACCATATCAACGGCTGATGAGTTGATTCTGGACTGTGATGACTCCCGGATAGACAATCGCGAGAATCTGGTCTTAAGAGCGGCCAGTCTTCTGTCAACGAACTTTAAGCCCGTAGGCGGGGTCAGGATTACCTTGAGAAAGAAGATCCCAGTAGCCGCCGGGTTGGGGGGCGGGAGCGCCGACGCGGCCGCTACTTTGATTGGCTTGAACAAG
>JAUVQD010000131.1 GCA_030598355.1 Actinomycetes bacterium | reverse complement strand
GCTTCTCGCCAGATTGGGATTCCTTAATTTCGTTCCTAAAAACCAAAAAATTGGACGGCCAAATGATAAGCGCGGGTTTAGCTGTGCGATCAGAGCGCGGGCGGGTTTACGATCGCTTTAAGGGACGACTGATATTCCCGATCACAGACAACCAGGGGCGACCGATAGCTTTTGGGGGCAGAGTGCTCGATGATTCCATGCCAAAATATTTAAATTCGCCGGAAACACCACTTTTTCATAAAGGCTCTATCCTTTACGGTTTACATCAAGCAAAAAACGATCTTATCCGAACCGATACCGCTATTATTGTTGAAGGATACACAGACCTTCTGGCCCTGGCCAAATACGGCATCAGCAATACGGTCGCGACACTCGGAACAGCATTTACGGCTGATCATCTAAAATTCTTAAGCCGTTTCGTGAAAAAAATCGTGCTGGTTTTCGATGGCGATGAAGCCGGCCTTAACGCCGCTGAAAGAAGTTCCGGCTATTTGGACTTGGCGAGATTGCCCGGTCACGAAGTCTTTAATGAGCTGGTCGATAAAGTTGAAACGGAAATATTAGTGACTGTATTGCCTGTCTCTTATGACCCTGCCAGCCTAATTATGAAAGAGGGTAGGGAGAGTTTTCAGGCCCGAGTTTCCGGTGCTAGTCCACTCATTAACTTCCTTATAGATCGGATCATTGAGAGACATGGCGATAAGAAATCGGGGCGTGTGATATCAGCCAAAGAAGCGACCCGGCTGAGTAGTTCTTTACCGAGTGCTGTGGCGCAAGAAGAGTATATGCGCTATCTTGCAGATAAGCTGGATTTAACTTACGAGACAATCACGCAAGAAATATTTCGAGCTAAAAGGAAACTTAAGCACGAAGGCGGCGAGGGAGAAAGCGATAGAAATAGCGCCGAACGTGAATTTCTTAAGTTAATATTACAGTGTCCTGAAAAAGCGGCCGAGATTGAAAAGGTCAGGGTAGAAGAGTGGGCGGAATCAGACCTTAAAGAACTGGGTATTCTTCTAAAGTCGATGCCCGAAAACGAGCGAATCGCGATAACTGATAGCTTGCATGGTGTTGACTCAAAGCTTCAAGGTCTTTTGTCGGAATTGATAATTGAACCTTTACCAGTGGATGATTTAGAACAATATTTTAAAGATATTGTTATGAAGTTAAAAGAATTAAGCTTGGACCATCAAATTAATTTGTTGAGGAAAGAATTAAAGGAAATCAAGAACGAAGACAATAAAAGCGATCAAATATTTGAAAAACTTCTTAAGCTCGAACATAAAAGACGCGAACTTAAGGAATACGCTAAAGACGGAGGAGATTAGTGATTCAAAAAGTAAAGGAACTACTTCTACCTGAAGTAAAAAAATTGATATCGGTGGGCAAGAAGAAAGGCACACTAAGCTCGGATGAGATTGCCGACAGCCTACAAAAGATCGATCTAAGCGCTAAGCAGATCGATAATATCTATTCCAAACTTGTTAAGGTTGGTGTCAATGTCGTTGATGACAGAAAAAAGACGCCTAAAACCAAGGCGGGCGCCGCGAAGGCAAAAAAGGCCGCCGTGAAGAAGATTGACTTATCAATAAAAACTCTAACTAATGACCCGGTCAGAATGTATTTAAAGGAGATCGGTAAGGTATCCCTTCTGACCGCTAAAGATGAAGTATCGCTGGCAAAAAGAATTGAAGCTGGTGAGCTGGCAATTCGAGAGCTAGAAGAGAAGCCGGACGCCAAGAGGGACGAAAAAAGAAAATTAGCGCGCACCGAAAGAGACGGTATGGCGGCCAAAATGAAGCTTGTCGAAGCCAATCTTCGTTTGGTGGTAAGCATTGCAAAAAGATACGTCGGTCGCGGTATGCTTTTCCTGGACTTAATACAAGAGGGGAATCTCGGACTGATCCGGGCGGTAGAGAAATTTGACTACCGAAAAGGATATAAATTTAGCACATACGCGACATGGTGGATTAGACAAGCTATCACCAGAGCAATTGCCGACCAGGCAAGAACAATCCGGATTCCGGTACACATGGTTGAAACGATAAATAAATTAATAAGAATACAGAGACAGCTTCTTCAAAACTTTGGCCGGGAACCAACGCCGGAAGAAGTCGGAGCCGAGATGGAAATAACACCGGAAAAAGTAAGAGAGATCTTAAAGATATCTCAAGAACCGGTATCTCTTGAGACTCCGATCGGGGAGGAAGAAGATTCACAGTTAGGCGATTTCATTGAAGACCAGGAAGCTATTGTGCCTGCTGATGCTGCTTCCTTTTCTCTCCTTCAGCAGCAATTACGTTCAATACTTGAAACTCTCAGCGACCGAGAGCGCAAGGTCATTGAATTGCGTTTTGGCCTGAAAGATGGTCATCCCCGCACGCTTGAAGAGGTCGGTAAAGTGTTTGGTGTAACCAGGGAGAGAATTCGCCAGATTGAGTCGAAAACGCTCTCCAAATTGCGCCATCCCAGTCGTAGCGCGAAACTTAAAGATTATCTTGAATAACATTTTTTTAATTAATTATTGATTGCTCTATTGTCAAGCCAAAGGCTTACTAGTATAATGTCAAACGTCCTGGTAATCCCTGTATATGACAGAAAGAGGAGGAAATCTATGGCACTTCCAAAACTCTCTGACGCTGAAAGAAGAGCAGCGTTAAAGAAAGCAGCCGCGGCAAGGCAGGCGCGAGCGGAACTCAAGAAGAAGCTGAAAAGCGGTTCCGTAAAGCTAAAAGAAATGCTCAGTAAGACCGACGATCCTATTGTTGGCCGCATGAAGGTAGGTAATATGCTCGAATCTCTACCTGGTGTGGGAAAAGCACGCGCTACGAAGAAAATGAAGGAACTTGACATTAGCCCGACCAGGCGTGTTCAGGGATTAGGAACGAATCAAAGAGCAAACTTGCTTAAGGAGTTCGCGTAAGATACTAACAAAGAAAAAACTTGCAGTAATTTCGGGGCCGTCTGGCGCCGGAAAAGGGACTCTTGTGGCAGAAATGCTTAAAAGAGTCCCTAACATTTTACTAAGTATTTCCGCCACAACAAGAGAACCGCGAAGTGGTGAGCAAGATGGCGTTGATTATATCTTTAGATCAGAGAAAGCATTTAAAGAAGATATTCTCGATGATAGATTCCTTGAATGGGCAAATATATATGGGGATTACTATGGAACGCCAAAGGAGCCCATTGAGAAAGGGCTAGCTGAGAATAAGTTAGTAGTTCTGGAGATCGACTTTCAAGGAGCGATTCAGATAAAGAAGAATCTCGGAGATAGTGCGGTTTATATCTTTATTGCGCCCCCGTCGATTAATGAGCTAAGAAGGCGCCTGGTAGAGCGAAAGACCGAAACAAAGGAGAGCCTTGACACTAGGTTAACAATAGCTGAAGACGAGCTGACAAAGACAGAGATGTATGACTATGTCATTGTGAACGATGACCTGATGACAGCGGCGAATACGCTCTGCGAGATAGTATCGGAAATTTAGAGACGATTAGGAGGCGACTATGTATCCAAATGTTGACAAAATGCTTAAAAAAGTAGATAGCAGGTTCACTTTATCAATTCTATCAGCCAAACGAGCTCGGCAGATTAACGACTACATGAATAACGTCAGAAGAGAGGGCGCACTTGAGATTAGAGGCCCTCAATTTGACATGCTCAACGAGAAACCTTTGTCGATCGCTTTTGATGAAATTGCCAACGATAAAGTTACCTATGAGCGGATCAAGGACGGTATCAAGTAGGAGCGCGTAGTGCTGACAGGAAAACGAATAACGCTTGCGATCACAGGAAGCGTCGCGGCTTATAAAACTATTGATCTATGTCGGTCGCTAATTAAAAAGGGCGCCGAGCTAAATATTGTCATGTCGAAGTCGGCTCAACAATTTATTGGACCGATCACGTTTTCTGCACTTTGTGGCACCAGGCCAATCACCGATCTTTACGAGGGCGGTTTTCCGCATATACTAGCAGGACAAGACATTGATTTATTGGTGGTCGCGCCTGCGACAGCAAACACGATTGCCAAGCTTGCCGCAGGCATTGCCGACGATATAGTCTCAACGACTGTCATGGCCTCTGATTGCCCCGTGATCATCTGTCCGGCTATGAATGAAAAGATGTGGCTCTCTAAGCCTACGGTGCGCAACGCT
The DNA here is from genome assembly GCA_030598355.1 of Actinomycetes bacterium. Classification (GTDB taxonomy): domain Bacteria; phylum Actinomycetota; class Aquicultoria; order CAJVYJ01; family JAUVQD01; genus JAUVQD01. Next base: position 749 of record JAUVQD010000131.1, on the reverse strand, counting down.
TTGACTGTTTCTTCCTGGGGGTATGAAATAATAGGTCCAAAAACCGGGTCTTTGGCTTGCGGGCAAACAGGGGAAGGACGTCTCGAAAATATCGAAATCATTGAGTCAGCGATAGTCAACAGACTCTTGGGCGTCGGGGAGATCAAGAACAAAAAAATAATTGTGACCGCCGGGCCAACGAGAGAGTATTTGGACCCGGTCAGGTTTTTATCCAATCCTTCAAGCGGCAAGGTCGGCTACGCTATCGCTGAGGAAGCAGTGAGACGTGGCGGAGAAACGATCTTAATAAGTGGACCAACACATTTGGCGCGAAACCGATTTCTTAAATTTATCCCTGTTATGAGCGCGAAAGATCTTTCGGCTGAGATTGATGGCGAGTTCAATAATGTCGACGCTTTAATAATGACCGCGGCCGTCTCCGACCATAGATTCCGTGAGGTCAGCGATGAAAAACAAACCAAAGATCGTATTGACGAGAACATTGCGCTAGTTAAGAACCCCGATATTCTAAAAAACTTGTCGGCCACCAGAAAGAATCAGATTTTGATAGGTTTTGCGGCTGAAACTGATGATATCGTTTCGCGCGCGCAAGCTAAGCTGAAAGAAAAGAACCTCGATTTTATCGTTTCGACAAAAGTTGGTTTCAATAAAGGCTTCGACGAAGACAATATTGAAGCCATAATTGTTGACAAAAACAGCCATAATGACCTGGGCTTGATCCCAAAAAGAGAACTAGCTATTGAAGTGAT
>JAUVQD010000155.1 GCA_030598355.1 Actinomycetes bacterium | reverse complement strand
TCTTCGTAGCCATCCACCCACGTATTCAAGAACAGGTCCTGGGCCTCACCGTTTTTATGTTTTTTCTTTTTTGCAGCGTCAGTCATATCTCGAACTCCTTTAAAGTTAAATTAATAGCTTTTCGGTTCGTTCCCGCGAAAGAACGGCACAAACATAAATCGAAATATGTGGCAATGGATTGCGGCGCTCATGGGCCTAACCACTTAGAAATCCCTATAGAACTTGCGTTCTTTGGCGTTCTGTAGTATGGTTCGGCGGTTGTTTAATTAAGTAGCAGTTATTAGGTTTAAGCGCGCAATATATTTGAATCGTTATTCCTTCCAAATCTCTTGCTTCTCGACTTTTACCCCTGCTGTTCAAAAAAGGAGTTTCTTTGTCCAGCTCAAAACGTTCATTTTCAGGTACCAAAACTCGGTTCAAGGGTAAGCAGCATCGCCCCGCAAGCCGAGGCCGTAAGCGTACGTCCGCTGCTTTCGATCCATCTCTTCTCGTACAAAAAGCGGCACCCGCCACTGACGAGGCAAAATACACGCCTCAAAATACGTTTTCTGAATTCCCCATTAATAAGAAGTTGAAGGAAAACATCCTGGCCAAGGGATATTCACTCCCGACACCCATACAAGACCAGGCCATTCCGCATATCTTGAAAGGAAAAGATCTGGTTGGCGTAGCCAATACGGGTACGGGGAAAACAGCCGCATTTTTGATCCCACTAATAAATCAGGCCATAAATGATCCGGGAGCCCGAGTTTTGATCGTGACTCCAACTCGTGAGTTAGCTACACAGGTCAACGATGAGCTAAGAATTTTTTGTCGAGGCCTAAAGCTATTTTCCGCTCTTTGTGTCGGCGGATTATCAATTAATCCGCAAATCAACAAATTAAGGAGAGGGCCGCATTTTGTAGTTGGAACCCCGGGTCGCCTGAAGGACTTGTCTAACAGAAGGATTTTGAAGTTTGCCGATTTTTCCGCGATTGTTTTAGATGAAGTCGACAGAATGCTGGACATGGGCTTTATTGATGACGTCAAGGAAATCATTGATAACTTGCCCGCCAACCGGCTCTCATTGTTCTTTTCAGCTACGATCTCGCCAAAGGTACGGGCGGTCATGCACGCCTTTCTCAAAGATCCCGTCTTTATCACGATCAAATCAGCGCAGACCTCGAAAAATGTAGATCAGGATGTTGTAAGAATAGGGAAAAAACCGAAGGTAGACGTATTACATGATCTGCTGATTAGCGATGGATTCGATAAAGTGCTGGTGTTTGGGAGAACAAAATTTGGCATCGAGAAACTATCAACTGAGCTAGGCAAACGTGGCTTCAACGTTGCCTCTATCCACGGCAATAAAACTCAGGCGCAGCGGCAATCAGCGTTAAGAAAATTTAAGGCCAACCATGTGCAGGCCTTGCTGGCAACGGACGTTGCTTCAAGAGGGCTGGATATCGATAGTGTCACCCACGTGATAAATTTCGATCTTCCGGAAACCTATGATGATTACGTTCATCGGATCGGAAGAACGGGCCGGGCCGATAAAACAGGAGTCGCGCTGACTTTCGTTTAGTCCGCGATCGACCTTAGTTACGCCGGGCCTTCAGGAGCCACCGGGCAATTCGAAGATCGACGAATCCATCGCCTCCGGTCCAGGAGGCGATAAGATCATGGTCGTCGGCGACGAGAGCGGCGTCTTCACCGCGACCAAGATTGATTGTTTTAAGTAAGCGTCCGCCGCGGTAAAAATCGATCATTATCATTGGTTTTGGGTCCTCGAGCTGTATCGTGACCATGTCGGATGCGACCTGTGACATGTTGGCATTAATCTGATTGCCGCGAGCGTCGTTGAAGCTATAGCTTAATTTCGCTCCATGCGAAGTTTCCAGTGCCCGCTCCATAAAGCTACTGACTGCTTCGAGAACACCCTTGTTCTGTTCATCGCCGATTTCTGCAAACAGTGGCTCATCTTTCTTCATGAGTTTTTCGAGTTCCGATGTCGTAAGCTCCCGTGAGCTAAGAAGCGGCCTAAGCTGCCGGCGCGTCGAGGCATAGATATCATCAATGATCGTCTCTCCGTGGGTCTTCATAATCCTCATACCGCGCGGACCGGCTTTCTTAAGCTTTGCCGCTTCACCCAACAGCTCCCCGGAAGCGGACACTTGTTGCAGGTTCGTATCTCCCCAGATGAGAGCGAGAGACGACGCACCAGCAACCAGGTGCGGCTGATTTATTTGTCCCGAGCCGAATTGAGCGCCTTTAGCCACCAAGAGATCGTCGAAAATTACCTCACCTTCTTTGTCTGTCTTAGTTACGAAAATATCGAGTTTTCCTCTCCCGCTACTCCTGAGCGTCAAGAAGTAAAGATTGCCGTCTAAGTCGACGGCCGCCAGATGTTCTCGTTTAACCACGGTCGCTGCAGCGCTCAGCTTCTTAACTATTTGGCCGGCCCCACCTTTAGCTTCGCCGATCTCAAACGATTGACGCTTCACGCGCCCTGAACTCTCCCAAACCAAGCTAAAGCGACCGTCGTCGTCATTGACAAAATAAATGTGCTTAGCTTCGGATATGCCAGCATCCTCTAATACAAATGGCTTCTTGAAAAATACGCCGTCCTTGATCGCATGCAGTGACAAATCGAGGCGCACCTTGGACCCCGAGGACACTTTTGACTGGGATAGAGCAATCACAGCCGTATTGCTATCGATCACATTGACCGCCGCTGGGCGTGCCGCCCCACCTTCATCTTCGGCCGCTGTTTCTCCGCCCTGTTCGGATTTTTCCTCCGGGAAAAGCACACGTCGATAGCTTAATATTCCGTCCGTATCGACGCCAGCAATGCCTACAGCTCCGGGCCTCTTTATCGAAACTCCCGACCATAGGATCGCTGTCCCCTCAGAGTTTGTCGTAATACTTAATTCAGGGGTTTGCTGATCAGCTTGTAACACTCTTGATTTATATACTGGCGTGAGGGTCAATTCTTCTGACGTGGCCGATACCTCTTGTCCCTGATATGAGCAAGAAACCATTAGTACGGCCAGAAGAGGTAAAAGTGCTGTAAATAATAGATATGCGATCGATCGGCGACGGACAATAGCCAAGACTTAACTCCTTATAATTCTTCTCCCGATTGCTTCAAGTATATTGGAAACAAGACGACTATTCGACTCTATTTACAATGGCAAAGAAAATGGGGCTGATCAAAGAACCGAGGAGCACTATTAGATGTAAGTGCCGGCCTAAACTTACAATTAGGGCCCAGGGACAAATACGACCCCGGGCCCTAATCTATTATCACGGAGGAAAGTTTACGCAGCCTTTTTCTTGGCCCGCGAATGCTCACATATCCGATTAACGTCCTGTTTGAACTGGGCTAGATCGATTTGGAGTCCCTTCAGGTAGCTACTCCATCCCGTTGTCATTTTGGCCATGCGGCAGGCCTCTTCGATCTCGGCATCGCTCGCGCCGTGCAGGCGAGCGCCTTCCGTATGGAAAGCAACACAATAGTCGCACTGCATGTTCGCAGCTACGGCCAGACCCATGAGCTGTTTGTACTTCGCTGGAACGACAGTATCCGCCATTTCCCAGTCCTTCATCTGACTCCACTCAGATTCGATACTATGGTCGGGGATCTGCGCTAGCCAATCAGGTACGAACCCTAGAGTTTCTTCGATATCTATTAAAACCTCAGGCTTGTTTGCCATGCTTATCACCTCCTGTACTCATACTGTGTAGGTCTTTACCCAAACTTTCCGGGCAAGAATCGTCTAGTTATTTAAGCATTCACCTGCCGATAAAGTGCTCTAAGCCCTTTGGGGTTGCCCCGCTTTCGTTGACACCTTAAAACTGAACCCTAGAAGTTCTGAAAGGGAGTCAACTCCACTGCGATTCAAAAAGCCAGAGTATCTATTTACATTCCAAACCCAAGTAGGCGAACTCAGAGGTATCTACGCCAGCAAACAAACGGGCTTTGGGGGCTCAAGATCACGATGGGTCGCAATAGGGATATTCTTCAGCTTCAAGAAGCTTGACACTCATTAGTCGTCTCTACCACGCATTGGCAAAGACCGCCAGAATGTGGGCAATGATCGCTGTGTATTATTTTAACGTGGAAGAACGGTGGGCATCGAGTTCCAGAAGATAAGGAGCAGCAAACCCTTTGTATTCAATCTTTCTTTTATCAGGCAAGTCCTTCCATCCGGTTATTGTTTCACGACATTTCTTCGAGCCGCACGCGCATTTTTTCGGGAAATGGTCG
>JAUVQD010000229.1 GCA_030598355.1 Actinomycetes bacterium | reverse complement strand
TTTGGAGGATAAGTCTCGACTTGCTCCGGGTTGTGATTCATCTGTGCGCGAACAGCCTTGTTACGCAAATCCATCAATTCACTGGTAGTCAAGTTGAAGCCAAAGAAACGAAAAGCCGCCCCCACCTCCTGCAAGTAAGTATTCTCGTTCAATACAAGATTGTAGTCTACCATCCAGATGGGAATATTACCAGTGTTTGCGTGTTGTAGAATCCTATCATTGTGCAAATGCCACATATAATACCCATGACGTAATGTCGTAGAATTTCTTTTTTTTATCGAACGCGCTACTTGAATTGGATCACGCAGGCAAATGAGAATCTTATCGACCTCCGCGCCATATTTCAGCCAAGCAGGTAGGGTTAGGCAAAACCGTGTTTCTTTGACAACTTTATCATCGTACGCCTTAGCGATGTTTTGAATTTGGTTCATGCGTTTCCCTGCACGTTTTAGGATAGTCTCTGTAGAAGGCAAGTGGAAGTATGCAAACTTCCACCAATGACCATTGACGAGAGGCATGTTTATCGCGTGAATATCTGGCTGTTCGTAATAACCTTCCGAATTCCACCGATCCGGACGATAGAAAGTATCTGAATTCCCCATATCTGCGCCGGCCTCATAGAATAGACGCGCGATCAGCGACGTACCTGAGCGGTGCATGCCAGTAATAACGCGAATAGAAACTCCTTTTATCAACATAGATTCTTGAATGTATAGCCTAATCGATATTATAGCAGCTTATAGACTTATTAAGAATAACCAGAGTTCGCTATCTGTGAGTACTGGGCGACGAACTGACAAGCTATTTGACTGTTAGAGATATATGTATGTTGAGAGGCCAATTTTATCGAGTTAAGGGAGAGGACATTCTAATTGAATTTTGACAGAACCAGCACAGCTTGTTGACATATATGAACTCGACGCTTAGTATATCTGCTGTATCAAACAATTGAATAATATCTCCGAGCTTCGTGGCCTAAAACAATAGTTAAGGTACGAAGCCGATAGGGTTAGATGGGAAACGATCTAGCCTCCCGCGATTGGAAAGGAGATAATAGCGTTGAAGCTAATCCAAAAGCGGGTTAGCTTTTTTTGTACCCTGCGATAGATGAGTGTGAGGAGATCAGATGAGCAATCCTGAGCTTAAGTTTATCGGTAAGATCGTATCTTCGAAAAAAGATTCAAGTAATATGCCCCTTCAGGGAGCAAACGCTCAAGTAGTGATTTTTGATGAGTACACCGACGCGCTCGACGGACTCGATAAATACAGCCATGTGTGGATAGTTTCCTGGCTTCATAAGGCCGACCGGGATCGTCTGAAGGTTGTGCCAAAACGGGTCAGCGCGGATTCACCGCCGAGAGGAGTTTTTTCTCTGCGCTCACCGATTAGACCAAATCCGCTCGGATTGACAGCTTCAAAGCTGATAAAGCGAGAGGGCAACACCCTCCATTTAGACCATGTGGATTTTCTTGATGGAACGCCGGTTGTCGACGTTAAACCATATTCCGTGGGCTGGGATTCAATCTTCTCCGCTTGGAACAACAGCACATATGAGACCTACATAAAGATGCCGATAGCCGATGTCTTTGCCGACATGTTGCGACAAGCCGCCAACTTTCACGGTGACGCTTGTGTGGGAGTAGCTATTGGCACGCGGGCCGCAAACTTAGCTATGCGCCATTTCAAATGCGATATGCAGACCAAATCATTGACAGTTTCCGCCTCCGTTAGAGGTTGTACAGCCGACGCCATTCAGGGATTGCTCCAAGCCGGTAATAAGCGTTTTATCCGGGTCGATCCATATGAGGGAAAGATTGTTTTTACCAAAGATGGCGCCAAGTTGACCTTGGTTATCACCAACGACAAATTTCACTCAGTCGTTGAGGTTATGGATGCCCCCGATGACAAGGTGTTCACTTCAATAGAGGAAGACTAAATGATATCTAGGAAACCACTTAAAACCTTGATGCTCGTGATCGCTGTTACTTTGTTAACCGGATGCGGCGCGCAACAATATAAATTGGACAAGCGGGCTGAGATTACAATAGGCGCGGCCGCCAGCATGAAACCGACAATCAAAGCGATCGCCGAAGAGTTTGAAAGGACAACTGGCGCTAACGTTACCCTCTCTTATGGCTCCTCCGGTCTTTTGGCCCGACAGATCGAAAACGGCGCCCCGATCGATCTTTTTATCGCGGCTGACGAAGAATATATTTACCAATTAAAGAAGAAAAAGAAGACTTCTCAAAGTCTCCCTTATGCCCGAGGTTTCGCGGTTTTCGTCGGCAAAGCCAAAACCCATACCGATCTGCTCTCGCCCATGATTACAAAGATCGCGATCGCCAACCCGAAACTGGCGCCATACGGCCGGGCCGGGATTGAAATCTTAAAAAATAACGGTACTTGGCGGACAACCAATAAGAAAATTGTGTACGCCGACAACGTGGCTCAAGCCTACGAGTTTGTAAAAACAGGCAACGCTGATGTCGGCATCGTAGCGCTGTCGCTCGTCAAGAAAACCGGCGACCCGTACACGCTGATCAACAGGCGCGCCTATAACCCCATCATCTCGTGGGCGGCGGTTAATAAGAAAACAGACAATCCAAAAACCGCGAAGGCTTTTCTGCAATTCATGAGATCGCCATTTGCTAAAAAAACGCTTACAGATGACGGGTTTGAACTCTTGGAAGTAAGAAAATGAACGCTGTACCCCTCTGGCTATCGCTTAGGGTAGCGACGCTCGCGACAATGATTGTTCTCGTCTCCGGGTTGACGCTGGTCGGTCTGGCAACAAAAGTGAGTGAGCGCCTGCGCAATATATTTCGGATTGTCGCGACTATCCCGCTGGTTTTGCCACCAACTGTCCTTGGCTACTACCTTTTGGTTGTAATCTCTCGTCAAAGTGTTTTGGGAAAGCTTTTTCATAGTATTTTCGGTTTTGATTTG
>JAUVQD010000254.1 GCA_030598355.1 Actinomycetes bacterium | reverse complement strand
TACCCGGCCAGGATAATCAAGATCAACGCGCCTACCGTGAAAAGATGGCCGTAGGGTATCCTCAAAACAATTTAGGAGAGAGCCGGAGTTTCTTGGTAAGCTCCTTGAGCGATGCCGACTCTGTTTGGTCGCAAGCGTGAAGGGCGATCTTGGCCGCCGCCACTGCGTCATCGAGTGCGTCATGATGAGAAAAGCTCACGCCAAGATGGTCAGCGACATGATTGAGCCCGTGCCTTTTTAGTGAGGGCCAGACACCTCTAGCGATTCTCAGCGTACAGTCGTAGTTAAATCTTGGGTAGGAAAGACCATAGATTTCAAGGCAGCTCCGAAGAACACCCATATCAAAGCCGGCATTATGCGCAATTCCATGTCCCCCGTCAAAATATGGAGATAGCGCGGGCCATAAATCTTTAAATTCTGGAGCATCGCTGACATCGTCCGGTTCAATCCCATGAATAGAGATATTAAAAGGGCTAAAGCGCATCTTCGGTGGGCGAATCAACCACGAATATTTGTGGACTATTTCATTATTTTTGACGACGGCTAATCCTAAGGCACAAGCGCTTGACCGTTTTTCGTTAGCGGTTTCAAAATCAATGGCGACATAGTCGCCACCTTCGTAAGGCACGTAATCTTGAATGTCTGGATGAGTCATCAAAGTAAATTCTAGGTCTTTTTCACTCTTTAGCAAACCAAATATTTTCGATTTAAGGGATGCGAGGAGGGTATAGATTATCTCATGGCCGGAATGCCGATGGGAAAGCCGCAAACAATAAATAGAAATGACATAATTGTCCCTAAGACCAGTGACAATTATATGGAGGTTCGCCACCTTGTTTTGGCGGGCCAAAATAGGGAGATCGGGGCGGCTCTTGGCGACTATGCGCACCACAACCTTAGCGTGGAGAAACTAGGCTCATATAGAGATCCAATCTATGGCCGGGCCAGAGAAAAATACTTAAGGCACAACTTCCCGGCGCTGCACGAGCGCTCCTTAGGGGTCGCTGATGCTTTTGGCATAAGAGCGGGGGACACAAGATTTGATACGACAGCTTTGCCTTTTGATTTTGGTTCATTCGGTTGTTCGGCGGTCTTTTTTCCACCTGAAATCACTGCCAATGGTCATCCGTTAGTCGCTCGCAACCTGGACTTTTATACGACAAGCGCAGCCGAAAGGGCAACCGGGAAATTAACTCCCAGTGATCCGGACTTATTTTCGCGCTCATTTATTGCCGAGCTCTATCCTGAATCAGAGTTTGCCTCAATGCAGACAACCGGACCTGATCTTCTAAATTTTCCAATCGATGGCATCAACGAGCACGGACTTTTCTCAACGCTCTTAGTAGACCAGCAGGAACCTGACGAGGCGGATCCGTTTGCGGGCGGCCAGGATTCTGGTTTAAGCAGTATGCAGGTTATCGCCCTGATCATGAATAGGTGTGAAACCGTTGAGGAAGCGAAAATGGTTCTACTGCAGAATCGAATCTATATGTCGTTTGAGGCGAGCCATTGGTTGATAGCTGATGGCCACGGATCATCGACAATCTTTGAGATTGACGGCAAATCGGGTCAGTATTATTTTGTCGATGGTGAGCCCGGCAAACCGCAACCAATCACAAATCATGCCGTCCATCGTTTCCCGACAGTTGAAACGTTTCCAAGTGTCGACCCCAAAGTTGGCTATAATAGTTTCAATCGGTATCGCGTCTTGATTGATGCGATGAACAGGCACCCCGACACATACACTGTTGACGATTGTTTTGACATCGTAGCAAAAGTCTTTGGCCACTCTAATGATGCTGAAGAAGTCGGCGCCAAAAGCCCCTTTCCAATCAGAACACTCTGGACTTTGGTTGCCGATCTTACCGACAAAACCTTCTCAATTAAGTATTATCTGAGAGACGATCCAGCCACAAAAGGGGACGTTTACATCAAGCTCGAGATGACCGATCAGATGTTAATGAAACTTGCCGCGTAGTTTGCCACACTTGTAAATATTCATTTCTGTATCTTTCTGTTTACAAATGTCATAAAAAGAATACAATAGAATACAGAGGTGAAAAAATGTCAAAGACTGTGACAATAAGACTGGACGACGAGAATTACAAGAAAATCAAACGTTTCGCCCAAGCGGAGAGACGGCCGATATCCGGCTTTATGGAAAACGCGGCCTTGAGCTATATCGAGGAGACTGCTTTTGCCGATGAGCTTGAGATGGCCGAAATACTCGGCAATAAGGAACTCATGGCCCGGCTTAAGCGAGGTTCAGCTGAGGCCCGGCGTAAACAAGGTCGTCTGATTGGCTGACTTCCGCATTTTTGCCACGGCTTCATACACGAAAGACTTAGAGTCGCTAAGAAAAACCGGCGCCAAACAGATCCAATTGAAGCTCGAAGAATTCGTCTATCCCCAGCTGCGCGAGGAACCACGTTTCGGGCCGAATATCAAAAAATTGACTAATTGGGAGCCTGATACATGGCGATACAGAGTCAGCGACTGGCGGTTTTTCTTTGAAATAGATGAAGAAGAAAAAATTGTCTACCTGACAGCTGCTTACCATCGTGGAGAAGCTTACC
>JAUVQD010000260.1 GCA_030598355.1 Actinomycetes bacterium | reverse complement strand
ATCTTCGCGGCCAGCTCCCAGCATAATACCGGGGCTACCGAACAAGCCGCCTCAATTAGTCAAACCGCGACGACTGTTGATGAAGTCCGCCAGACAGCTGAGCAGACAAATGAAAGAGCTCAATCTATGGCCTCATCAGCTGAGAAATCCGTCAAAATATCCGATACCGGCATGGACGCGGTTGGCAAAACCATTGACGGCATGAAAGGAATAAAAGATAAAGTTGAGCAAATAGCTGAAAATATCACGGCGCTATCTGAGCAAACCCAGCAAATCGGAGAAATCATCTCAACAGTTAACGATATTGCCGAACAGTCTAACCTTTTGGCCCTGAACGCCTCAATCGAGGCCGCCAGAGCGGGCGAGCAAGGTAAAGGTTTTGCCGTTGTCGCCTCTGAAGTCAGGAATCTAGCCGAGCAATCACAACAAGCGACATCGCAAGTAAGAGCGATTCTTGATGATATTCAAAAAGCCACGCACACCGTGGTCATGGTAACTGACGAAGGCACAAAAGGTGTCGACTCAGGAGTAGAGCTAGCGAACAGGGCCGGCGGCGCTATTCACGCTTTGGTTGAATCCATAAATGAATCAACGGAATCGGCTCAGCAGATAGTGGCCTCGGCTCATCAACAAGCTTCTGGAATGGATCAAATTTCAATGGCGATGAATAGCATTAATCAATCCACAACCCAGACACTCGCCTCAACAAAACAAACTGAATCCGCCGCACAAAAGCTCAGCGAGCTTGGTACCCGGTTGAAAAAGCTGGTTGAAGAATATAACGGCGAATTAACAGAAATAGACATTGATGAACTCGCAGACGTTGTAAAAGACAAAAAAGAGAAAGTCGCAGTAGCCGGCTGACCACGGCCCTAGATATAAGGTTAACCTGCATCACAACAAAAGCTCCTCTTTTGAGGGGCTTTTGGACTTTAATATGTTTTGTCTGGGATTAAATGGAAGATAGCATCTAGTGCGTTTCGAAAAAATAAAACACGGAGGTAGGTAAAGATGTCTAAATGGATACTTGAACCGGGACATACCGGCGCAGAGTTTACTATCAGGCACATGATGGTGACCTGGGTTAGGGGACACTTCAAAGACATTCATGGTTCCGTAGAATTTGATCCCGAAAATCCCAAAAGTTTTAGTGTTGAAGCGGAGGTCGGAGTGGAAAACATCTGGACCGGCGAGTCGGCCCGTGACCAGCATTTGAAAAGTGGTGATTTTTTCGAAGTTGAAACCTTTTCGAGAATCACTTTTCAGGGCAACACAATAGTGGCGCTCGGCGAAAACGACTTCAGGTTGACTGGTGATTTGACGATCCGTGATGTCACAAGAGAGGTCTCACTAGACCTGCATTATTTGGGTCACTGGAAGACCCCTTATTGGCTTGAAGACGGAGACCATGGCCCCGTCAACCGGATAGGCTTTACGGCTGAAACGGTCATCAATCGATACGATTTCGGAGTCAATTGGAATGACACTATGGAGAACGAAGGTTTTATCCTCGGCCAGGATGTCAGAATCAGAATCGACGCCGAAGCTATCCTTGAAAGCGATATAACTCGCATCGAGGAAGCGGCTTAAGAAATAGGAATAACTAAAGGGGCAGGCTTATTGAGCTGCCCCTTTAGAGCTTTTACGCCGATGCACCCTCTGCACAACTGTCCAGCCTACAAGAACCAAGAGGAAAACCACCATAATCGGGAAGACGATCTTGGCGATTGCCTGGCTGGATTCGGCTGCCTCATTGTCTTGAGCGACCGCCTCCAACATTTGGTCTAAATCAGCGCGAGTGTAATAGTCACGCTGAGCCATAACTCCGGCGATTTTCCGCGTGTTGGAGATATTCTTTAAAGGATTTGCGTCAAGCAACACCATATCGGCGCGCTTACCTTTCTCAATCGTATCGAAGTCATCTAGTTCACCAAGATATAGGGCCGGGTTGTAGGTACTAGACTTGAGTGTGTCATAGGGTGAGACGCCAATATCAACCATCGTTTCCAGCTCATCGTGCAATGAGAACCCAGGCACCAACACCGGCGAATTCGCATCCGTTCCAGATAACAGCTGCGCTCCGGATTCATCCAGCGCCAGCAACATCTTTTCTTGAGCGGCCAGATAGTTTGAATACCAAGATTCATTGCCGAGTCCGACGTAGTAATTCTCTCCAGGCCCCCATTTCATGCCTCCCAAGACCCCGAGATTAACATATTTGAGCTCCGCCATTGTGTCCAGCTCACTCTCGAGATCGGCAGCCTGGTCGACAATGGATCGGAACAGAAAGATTGTTGCTTAAAGTTCGAATAGTGTCCCATATGGCTACATGTCTAAGCAAATACTCTAGGCGAAAATGTGCACAAAAAACTGCCGACCGCAATTCTCAAGGGGCTCGAGTAAAGCGGTCGACACGTTACTGACTTCTGTTACTGACTTCACTTCTACATGTCACTCCCTTCTTTCTTACTTGATTTATACCCAATTTAGCGGATTCTTAACCT
>JAUVQD010000101.1 GCA_030598355.1 Actinomycetes bacterium | reverse complement strand
CAACAGGAATAGAATCAACCCTTTGCCTTGTTAGGCCTACAAAGTTAGGCTTTCTTGCTAATTCGCGGCCGCTAGCGGAGGAGCCAAACCCCACGAACGCTTCAATCTTGTGAAGAGCATAAAAGTTAAGTCTGAACATGGCGCCTAATATATCATTAGTCGAAGCCGAGTTCTCGTCGGAAAACCAGTTCATATTGGTTGTATCCGTAGTTGTGTCGCCAAGTATTACTGACTTAATTTGATTAGGTAGGCTTTTCAGTTTTTCTTCTCGTGCAAGAACATTTGGATTCGAAAAAACATCATTACAATTAAGAATCGGATTGAACGATTTTATTACACTAGGAGTTGCCTTAGGAAGCCCCTTGTCGCGGAGGGCGGACCCAAGAATCTTGGAGAAATTCGTCACCTCCTCTTTTGTAGCGACAGCAGATCCATATGGGGGCTCTGTTACCGAAGGGGCGATCGTAGGATCTTTCTCTTCGCCATCTGGCTTTATTTGGAAAAAAGACTCACATCTACCTATGTCAATATTGCCTAAAGTCTGAATTGCAAACGATTTTTCAATCAACTTTTCACGGTCGTCTGTAGCGTTCTGTTCATTGTCGCAGCCAGTTGCAACCTCGTTGGCGCCGGACTTTGAGGGTGGTGCGCTAGCTACTTTTACACCTATATTGTAAGAAAGTATATCCTTTTCCAATTCACGATATTGATACTTATCAGGAGATATTGTCTCGGACAACCTATATGTGGAATCCAGTACTCTAACTTTTGATGGAGACAGATAACCAATGTCAGTACCGGCCAGATCATCCTGCTGTGTGTAGCTTTTACCCTTAACTGTTAAGTCGATAGGAACATCGCTAGAAACAAAATACTTGTTCGTCTCAATGTCGACCCTATTGAAGAATGACGACGCTTCCAGGGAAAACAAGCCACTCAAATCATCCTTATGCTCATCAATCACGAGATAGTCGTACCCAACATCTCTAGAGAAGTCTGCGTCAAATTCGTTTTCGAAATAATGTTCTATTTTGTCGATCTTCGCCGAGCGTCCGGAGGCTCTAGAAGTGCGATCCTTGGCGTTGGGGCGCGCGTCAGTTGTTGATTGGTTTGACTCAAGGTTAGCTAAATTGGACAATGTCGATATCGATGAATCGACCAACCGTATAACCTCTTGTACCGAGTCGGCGTTGGCTGTAGCAGAGTGGATCATAGGACGTACGGCTTGCACTGTCGGCTCCACGCCGCTAAACATGCTAGACTTTCCAGACATGATTGAGATAACTGCCAACACTTCCGCATAAGTTCGAATAGCGCCTAACCAAGGGGTACCGTTGTTTTTCTCAAGGTAGGTTTCCTTGAAAGCATCGATCTTTGAATTATAGTTTTGTGGCTTAGAACCCTCTGCTAAATAAGAATCAAGAACTTTGCGCGCAGAAAAAAGATTATTAATCATAAGGCCGATTGATTCTTCTGTGCGATCAATCACTTCAAGCTCAACCTTGTATTGGTACTTGCCATAGGTAGCATTTTGCAACCCAGTGTCAATTCCAGAATAATAGCTGAACTCGAAACTATTTTCTGCATCGACATCCATTCGCAATAAAGATGAGCCATCGGCGGCGGTGGTGGATGTAACATCTCCCTGAAAGATCACCGAATCTACCTCTTCTTCATTGAATCTGCTTTCTCCGCACACAGGGGAGGACAGGCGGTTGAACTCGGAATTTGGATCGACGCGACGTCGTTTTATCGTAACAGCTTTCACGTCAATTAAATTTAAGTATTGTGCGACACCAGGAGGCAAATTGCGTATATTCGAAACGCGAGAAAGCATTTTTCCAAATTTAGCATGACGAATTGCCAACACGTACTCATTAACGCCAAATAAGAAGCGCACGTTATTTTGGCTATCTTGGCTAGAAAATAATTCAGTAAAAATAGCATCATCGCCAGTTATAGAGTCAGACGTATTGGGATCAGTTGTTGAAGGTGTCAGGAGTTGTATAGTGCCTTCTTGCGCTTTTTTTATAAAACGCTGATCTTGGACTTTTGTGTTATCTACGACAAGTTGCCTCAAAACTCTGCTAGTGGCTGAGTGCGCGGCGCCGGTATGGTACTCGCCGGTGGGCATTCGGTGCACGGCGCCGGCCCAGATCGTCTTCGGATTATCTTTATAAACATATAAAGTGGTTTTATCTGGAACGCTCGCGTTTTTAATGACCCTCTCAACGTGGCACATACCAACCAATTCTCGTGCTTTTGGCCCCAAATTCTTGGCCGTTTCGAGAAGCTTTGGATAAACAAAAACAAAATAGGTTAAATGCTGCAAATCCTTTGGAAGATCCGAATCGGTGTGTGTTAGCGCAATGTTCTTTACGACATGACCATTTTGACCGGTCATAGAAGATGCTCGGGAGTTCAATTGTTCTTTTGTCAAGCCGGCAAGACTCATTCCCTGGATGGTAACTTTCCCGTTGGCGGATAAGGCAACGGCCCTTGTTAAAATTTGAGCGGAGCGCGGGGCACGGTAGGAAAGAAATTCATCAGTTATCGAAGGATCCAAGCTGCGAACAATCCCTATCTTATATTGGCTGTATAACTTATCGTTGTCCGACCACTCTGTTTGCGTGTTCAACAGGTCTTTAAGTCCCAAGGTCAAATTACAAATAACCCCTGCTTCAGATTCCTTTTGCTTAGATGACAACTCTTGTGAGTCTAACCTGTTCTTTGAAGTCGAAGTAGTAGAATTGTCTTTCAAGACAACTTTCTGAACATACACATTTGGGACTTTCGATCCAACTAAGCTATTTGAATCAATTTTGTAAATCATTCTTCACAATGCTCCGTAGGATCAACGACAGATTTATAAATGTCTCGTCGCGTAGTAACGGCTTGAGTCCTAGTGTTGCTCCTTCTTAACCCTTTGTCTAAATAGAGACTACCCACCTTTTGAGTCACAAGGTCGGCCAAGAGGCTTGGGTCTATCTCGTCATCGACCGGCAACTCAACGTAGTACTCAGCCTCAGAATTACTGGATGCCTCATTTAACACAAAGAAGTCATTTTGCTCAGCGGTCGGCGATATGGCTAATGGTGATAGTTCTTCGCCTTCCCTCAAAACCTCATAAACTTCAATATCATAGTTTTCTTTCGAGAAAGGAACATTGTCTTCCGCTACACGCAACAAGAGAAAATCGTCCTTGACGCTGACGTAAGTCCCATCCCCATGGACAACTCTAAATTCCGCCTCTAAAGCTTCTGTCGTTTCTTGTTCGTCAGGGGTGGCCGTAGTGGGTTGGGTCTTAACTTCAATATTGTAAGTCACCTTAGCATCGAGTTGTGGAATGAAATGTATCTTCCCTCTCTTATCCGTGTAAAAATAATTTGAACCGGACAATTCTCCGTTCAAAAAAGCAACATTCCAGGCCGGCAACTTTTCATTCAATGGAGAACTCGTCCCAAGGGAAAATTCTAATACATCATATTTGTCAGGATCCTCTTTTAAGACGTAGCTGTTCTTAGGAATGCGTTGTCCCAACAGGCCGGCACGGTTGGGCACTAATGCCTCCGCACTATTATAGTTTGCCTGGACTGATAGTCTAGGAGTCTCCTCTTGTATGCGCGGTTCGATGGCACTTTGATTTTCGCCATAGGAGGCGCTAGCGTAATCAGAATCGTAAAGGATGTCACTGTCAGCAAAAGTATAATAAACTGGCTTGAATATACCTTGCGATAGCAGTCTTTTCCCATGCTGGGTGAGTTGTAGGTCAATGACCTGTTCTTTCTGATCTAAAAATTTCACTCTTCAGTCCCTGTATCGGAGGCCATGGCGGACATCTCTACGCCGGCTTCGACTTGCGCCAACTCGACCAGCGAGTAAAAATCGTGAGGCCAGTTGTAGCTGTAGTTGAATTCTCTCTCCCGCTGGCTCTTGATAGGCTCCTCTCTGACCCCCCTGTCTATGGAATCCCTTTTTGCCCCATAGTAATTATTCTTTGCTCTTCGTTTTATTTTGAAAACCATCCAACGTAAGTCATTTGGAAGCTCTTTTCCGTGGAAGAATTCATTTACATTTAAATCGTGTGCTAGCTGCGCCGAATCGATCTCGGCCGTTCTAGAGATTTCTGGCATCAGTCCTTGCCAAATATCTGCCAAGTCTTGTCTGTCCAGATCGTGATTGAACTCGAAAACATATGTGACAAATGGCTTGACTTTCTTATTTTTTATAAAGTCCATGTTTGGAGGCATAACATACTTCTCCAACTTGGACATCATTGAGGTTATCGATGTGTCTAGGATATTCTCATCCGGAAGAGCAAAGCCTGTTTGAGCCTTGTTTTTCATTTGGCGATTAAGTGTTGTCCTGTTTATGTTTATGAACCTTTTCTTGCCCTTATTCTTTCCTGATTTGATCAAGGTAAATGGTATTGCTACGACTGCCTCTGAGATGGTTTTTTTCGAAGCGACGTCGCCAATCCTTCTAGGCGTCGTATCAAAGCCGCACACCTGCGCTAGCGATTCAACTCTAGATGATTCTGTTTGTTTGGTGTATTGGCTACTTTCCTGTATCGCAAAATACACGCCCTCATTAGAGGTTGGGAACTGTCCGTATTGGCCCCACATTCCTCTGGCCTCTGATGAAGTGCCGGCGTCTTTAAAGTTGAGGGTCGGAAATTCACACTTAGTATTTACAACCCAGACGTTGTTGTCATCTTTGTCTCCACCAGGGTCGGCAACACTTACGAGATTCCCTTCATTATCAAAAGTTTTATCTTGGGCCCTCGTCACGCTAAATAGGTCGAGGGATGCTGATACATTGAAACGGTTATCGTATAATATGCCGGCGGTGGTGGATATTTGGTCTGGCGTGTAATCGCCCGTGTCTGTTTGATCTAAGGCATAAGTGATTGTAGCGTTAGTTGCTATCTTCGATATCGGTGGCGGCAAAAGCTCGTCAAGATCATCTGCCGTATATGCTATCGTTGCGTATTCTTTATTACCGTAGAAGGCCGGCGGAGTAAACATGGCGAAGCGAGGATCCTGGTCTATCGTCATCGCGGCGGGGGCGGCCTCATTGAGGCCCATGAAACCATATATGCTTCCCCTGGTCCATTCGCCGGGGGCAGACGAAAGGTTGCCGGGGCCTTCTGCCTGAATCATGTCGGTGGCCTTGTAGATGGCGACGTCCATATAATATGTCTGCCCACTCTTCATCGACTTCCAATTCATTCTCTCTTGTGATTTGTAAGCTCCCATGCCCCCATGTTCTAGGAACGTGTTACCGACTTCTGCCAAGAAATTATGCATTGCCCGAACATAAGAATCGCTCCCTAGTTCCCTAAGTTTGCCAGCAACTTGCTTATACTCATTGTCAAAAAAAGTAGTCATCTGAAGGCTGCCAGTAAGTTTGCGCCGTAGCATGTAAATATTTGAATTTAACGGGAGGCCGTCAAGAAGCAAGTCCTCGAAGCGTAGTTGTGCATCTGGTGCGCTGCTTATAAGATTTATAACCTTGTTGTTGTCGCCTTTCCAGAATTGATTTGAGGGAGGTCCGGGCGAGTTGGCTGGT
>JAUVQD010000170.1 GCA_030598355.1 Actinomycetes bacterium | reverse complement strand
TTTTCAGATAAATCCAGGCCATACAAGGATATGCGATTGCTCTTCGAGCGTGTTGCGGCAACCACCTCCGCCAGAATCGAAAGCTTGCACCTAATGCGAGACATCAAAAATCTTAACGCGGAAATCAGGGAAAAGTACGCTCTAAGAGGCATTGAACTAAAATTTTCAGAAGAAAGGTATCAAAGTTTGGTTGAGGATGCCAGTGACGCTATTATAACCAGCAACTTGGAAGGCAGAATCACGTCATGGAACAGAAGCGCCGCCAAGATGTTTGGATACTCTCTTGATGAGGTCATTGGAAAACCAATAAAAGAGTTGATGCCTAAACGACTGTGGCCTGAGCAAAAGAATCTGCTCGGACAGATCAATAAAGGCGACGAGGTTCATGGCTGGGAGACGACCAGATTAGCTAAAGACGGCACTGAAGTTCCGGTGGAAATGTCTCTCAGTAAAATCAAAGATCAGCTGGGCAAACCAGTAGGGGTATGCGCGGTAATCCGTAACATTACAGAGCGCCGGCAAACCGAGAGATTGCAGAGAGAAAAGGAGCAAAACATAAGAAAAGCTTATGCTGACACACTTAGCGCATACACCGGTGGCAGGCTGGTGATACTGACGGCTGATGAAATAGCAGAATCGTTTGGCAAACCAATCACCGATATTGTCGACTTCTATGCCTATAAGGATCTCTCGGAAATAAGGGCATCAATCGCTCGGGTCATGACTCAATTCTTTCCAGATACTGCCTTATCCAATCTGGTCCTAGCCACGAGTGAAGCACTGACAAACGCAATCAAGCACGCGAGCAAAGGCAAGTTTCAAATACGCAAGCGGAACGGAGTCCTTCAAGTTGTAGTTTCCGATAATGGTCCGGGAATAGACTTCGCCATGCTTCCCAAAGCGACGCTGATGACCGGTTTCTCAACAAAACCATCGCTTGGCCTTGGTTTTACGATCATGTTGGATGCGTGTGATCGAGTATTGCTGACCACTCAACCTAGAGATACCCGGATAGTCTTGGAGTGGCACGAAGAGAAAAGTCGAGCACGAAGTCTACCTGATAAGGTCTCTTTAGAAACTAGATAGACTAATTCAGTGACACGTACTTAATTCGAATTACTCTTCTTCGCCGACTCGGCCGGCGACGGCCTTGCGGCCGAGGGTAATCATTATCTCGGGTGCGATCTGAAGTTCAATAGTATCGGTGTCAAGGGACATAACCATGCCTTGGATACCGCCGATTGTCTCAACTCTATCCCCAACTCTTAAGCTGGCCACCAACTCGTGACGTTGCCTTAACTTAACTTGCTGGGGTCTAATGATAAGCATATAGAAGATAACAAAAAGAAAGACGATCCATAAAACCGAAGCTGCCTGTCCCATACCCACACCTCATCTTCTTACAGCATGAACCTAAAATCTACTGTGCATTTTTACTTTTATTCCCCTCAAGGGCCAAAATATTATCGAGCCAGCTCTGAAATGTCCCATGTGATATGCCATCGCGAGCTGATAAGACGGCATTGATGGTAAAAGTCAGGTTGTGCAAAGTTAGCAAACGCAGAGGCAAGATCTCTCCGGCCATGTATAGATGTCTTATATAGCTGCGCGAGTAGTTTACGCAGCAATAGCAGTTGCAGTTGGCGTCAATCGGTTGAAAATCAGCTTCAAATTTTTTGTTTCTAATGTTAACGCGCCCGGCTGAAGTAAAAGCCGTGCCGTTTCGGGCAACTCTTGTGGGAAAAACCGAGTCGAACATATCTATACCATGGCTAATCGCAACGCCAATTTCGGCAACAGAGCCGACACCCATTAAATACCTTGGTTTTTCAACCGGCAGAGACTGCGTGGTATGCGAGATCATGTCATTAGCCAAATCAATTGGCTCCCCGACCGACAAACCACCAAGAGCATAACCGGGGAAATCGAGGGCGCTCAGCTCCTCAGCGCTTTTCTTCCTTAATTCGGGGTAAACGCCTCCTTGGACGATGCCAAACAAAGCTTGATCATCTCGAGTGTGAGCCGCCTGACAACGGCGGGCCCAGGCAGTGGTCATATCGACGGCTTTTGCCACTGTCTCGCGATCGCTCGGATAAGAAACACAGTGATCGAGAGGCATGATGATGTCGGCGCCCAATTTTTCTTGTACATCAATGGCGAGCTCCGGTGTAAAAAAGTGCTTTGATCCGTCAAGGAGTGATCTAAACTCAACGCCGTCAGACTCGACGCGCATAATTGAGCTTAAGCTGAATATCTGAAAGCCCCCGCTGTCTGTTAAGATCGGCCGATCCCAGTGCATAAATTTATGCAAACCACCGGCTTTTTCCACTATTTCAGAACCTGGTCTTAAGTACAGATGATAAGCATTACTTAAAATAATCTCGGCCCCGACCTCTTTTAGCTCCTCCGGAGTCATCGTCCGCACAGACGCTCTTGTGCCGACGGGCATAAAGACCGGGGTATCGATTAGCCCGTGGGCCGTTGAGATTTGACCCAATCGAGCGCTGGTTTCGCTATCATTCTTTAGAAGTGAAAACTTAAACATGCCTGCTTTTCCTAATCAATCGTGGCCGCCATAATTCAGTCGATCAGAAGCATCGCGTCACCGAAACTATAAAAACGGTATCGCTCAACAATTGCTTCATTATAGGCTCTCTTAACCAGCCCCGCGCCAGCGAAGGTTGATACTAAAACCAACAAGCTGGATTTCGGCAGATGAAAATTGGTCAACATTATGTCAACAACCTTGAATTTATAGCCTGGCTTAATAAATAATCTTGTTCGACCACTGGCTGCCTGCATGTCGCCTCGCTCATTGGCAACTGACTCCAGAACCCTAACCGAGGTCGTACCCACCGCTATCACTCGCCCGCCTGAGAGGCGAGACTTATTGATCATCAAAGCCGCCTCTTTAGTTACCTCGTAACTCTCAGAGTGCATTATGTGATCCTCAATATTTTCCGCAGCTATCGGTCGAAACGTGTCGACTCCGATATCCAGTGTTACTTTGGCGACTGAAACTCCCGCGTCTTTTATTTTGGCCACCAATGCATCCGTAAAATGTAATCCAGCCGTAGGGGCCGCGACCGAGCCGGGCTTAGCGGCAAAGACTGTTTGATACCTGCTACTGTCTTTTAGTTCTTCGGTTATATAGGGCGGAAGCGCTACTTGCCCCGCCTCATGGATCGCCTTAGATATGGGTCTATCTGAATAAAACTTGACCGTCCTTTTACCAGCCTCACCGGCGTCAACGATTTCAGCTGTCAGGTCATTGTCAAATAACAGCCGCGAGCCGATTGGCAGCCGCTTTGCCGGTCGGCATAGAACTTCCCAAAGATCGGGCTCGACTTCTGTTAATAGCAATAGCTCAACAGCCGCGCCGGTAGTTTTTTTTCCAAGCAACCTTGCAGGACGCACCTTGGTTTCGTTAACAACGAGACAATCGCCGGCCTGTAAATAATCCAATATTTTATTAAAGGTACGATGCTCAATTTTGCTCGTTTTACGGCTGACAACCATCAATCGGGATGAGACCCGTTGGGCGAGCGGCTTCTGGGCAATGAGCTCTGGGGGCAAAATGTATTTGAAATCAGTAGTCCGCAAGTTTATCGCCGCCAAAACCAGATCACGATGTTTATTAAAACTGTCAAAACAAGGCTGACGACAATGCTAGTGACTATTGGAAAAAAATATGTGGAGCTACCGCGCCGATACAGAATGTCTCCGGGCAACTTAACTAAGCCGAGTTTACCGAGAAACATCAGTAAGCCGCCAACAATCAATAGCAGAACGGCCAAACCGACCAACAGTTTGCCGATGGCCTCAATGGTCAATTTAGCGCCAGCCCCCTTTGTCTTGGACGGTTTCTAAATACCGTGCATTTTCGCTAAAAAGACATCCGCAATATTTCTGGCGATACATCGCGCGTGCTTTTGAAAGTTCAACGGAGTG
>JAUVQD010000186.1 GCA_030598355.1 Actinomycetes bacterium | reverse complement strand
TCAGCCTAAGTCTGAAAAGTCTATACCTAAGGAACCGGAACCCAAAGAAGAGCCGGCCGAGGAAGCGCCGACACCTTCCGGGCCACCCACCTTGGCAGAAGTCGAAGGATTCAAGGGTTGGTTGAAATTCAATCGCGAGCCAATTGAGGGGCGCACACACGGTCTAGCTGACATTTATGTAAATCAGGAGCGAGAGGTGATAGCCCCTCACGGAATCCTAAAATTCCCGTTTCCCGACGGGACAATTATTGTAAAAGAGATTCTATCAAGCGATTTGGTATCGATCATGCGCAAAGTTGAAGGCGCGGATCCAGCCCATAACGACTGGGAATGGATAGAATATGACGCAGAAGGGTCAGTCATCGGCAAAGACGCGTCCTGCTGGAGTTGCCATGCGCAGGCAAAAGCCATGGATTACGTCTTCACTGATCTGGAAAAACCAGAGTAACAGTGGAGCAAGCCGACGCCAGGATAGCTTACAAAACGTGCCCTCTCTGTGATGGTACCGATTCAATCGAGGAGTGCGTAGCGGATTGCTCACACCATCCTCTTTACAGGCATGAACTTCCCAAAGCGCAGCGTTGGCTTCGCTGTCGCCAATGCGATCACGTATACGTCGATGGCTATTTCAGCAAAGAGGCCCAAGATTTATTGTTTTCCGGCGGACACGCCTATCAGACGCCCGGCCAGGAAATCGAGAATACTCGATACATTTCCGCGAGAATGGTAGAGGTCGTTTGCGAATTGTTGCCCGCGTCGACCGGACGATGGCTCGATATCGGTTTTGGTAATGGATCATTAATGACCACGGCCGCAGAGTTCGGGTTTCAGGTGGTAGGTTTGGATATGCGAGAATCTAACATTAAATTGATGCGGGAGTATGGGTTTGAAGCACATGCTATCGAATTTGAAAAATATAAACCAAATGAACTTTTTGACGTAATTTCAATGGCTGATGTCCTCGAGCACATGCCTTTTCCAAAAGTGGCTCTGCGCCACGCGCATGAGTTACTGCGCGAGGACGGGCTGCTTTTTCTTTCAATGCCAAATTCAGATTCGTTTCTTTGGTCTTTTCTCTCTCAGAAAAAAATCAACCCGTACTGGGGCGAGCTTGAACATTACCACAATTTTGGACGCCGCCGCCTCTATAGTTTACTGGAAGAATGCGGATTCAAGCCGCTTCGTTACGGCGTAAGTACTCGCTACCGCGCGTGCATGGAGGTAGTGGCGCAACAGGCGCTCGACCTGGAAGTTGACGCAAATGATCAATCTTAAAGACGCGGTTGTCAAGGAGATCATCAGCTCTAGCAAGGATATTGCCGAGCTAAAAGTAGAAGTTGATCAGCAACTCAAAAAAGCCATTAACTATAATAGGTTGACCGGACCAATTGATGTCGACGACAAGGTCATTGTTAACATGACCGCGGTTGATCTTGATTTGGGTTCCGGCGGTTATGGTTTTGTCTGCTCAAATCTAACCAGACAAGAGTTCTCTGAAACAGGTCCCGGTCACATAATGAAGTTAAGATATACGCCATACCAGCATTCTTGTCTGTCGGTTGAGGAAGAGGCTAGTCCACATCATGAAACTCTTGAGAGAACCGATGCCATCGATGGGTTGCCGGTTATCGCCTGCGGTCTTCACAGCCAACTCTTACCTGTCGCGGCAACAATTAGGAAGCTAAAACCAAACACTAAAGTTGCATACATCATGACAGACGGAGGAGCTTTGCCCGCGGCTTTTAGCCGGACGGTCGCCTGGCTCAAGCAAACCGACTATATAGCTGCCACAATCACTGCCGGCCAAGCTTTTGGCGGCGATTTGGAAGCCGTTAACATATACAGCGCGTTGGCGGCGGCAAAGGCGGTTGTCAAAGCGGATATCGCAGTCGTGGCGATGGGGCCCGGTATTGTTGGAACCGGCACCTTGCTTGGGCATACAGGCATTGAGCAAACTCAAATAATAAACGCTGCCGCTTCTTTAAAGGGGCGGCCAATCGCGGTTTTAAGGATCAGCCAAAAGGATGTAAGAGGCCGCCATCAGGGGATAAGCCACCACACTCTTTCAGCTCTATCGCTTTCGCTTGCGCCCGCTATAATTCCGGTACCTGAACTCACCGGCGAGCTATCGAATATCGCAGAGGTTGTCGCCGGGCAAATCGAAAATAACCATTTAGCTGATAGACATGAAATACAAACTATCGATAGTGCGCCAACCTTAAGTGAGCTTAGAAGAATCAATGAAGAGGGCGGACCAACGGCAAAGACAATGGGGCGCGGTGTCTCGGAGGAGCCGGCCTTTTTTCTAGCAGCCGGAGCCGCGGCGCATTCAGCTCTCGATTTAGCTAAAGAAGGGCAGTAGTGGAGACGGAAAAATACAAAGTTATTAAGTCAAAAGAAGTGTGGGCTGGTCACGTCGTCAAAATACATGTTGATGATGTCAGGATGCCGCAAGGCAATATTGCTCAAAGAGAAGTTGTAAGCCACGTTGGCGCTGTTGGTGTTCTTCCAATCACAGCGCAAAACGAAGTCGTGCTGGTTAGACAATATCGTCATGCTGTCCGCGGCTATCTTCTAGAAATACCCGCGGGAAAACTAGACAAGGAAGGCGAATCTCCCAGAGAATGTGCTCGCCGGGAACTAAAGGAAGAAGCGGGTGTCGAATTCAAGGAATTGGTTGAATTATCTGTATTTCATAATAGCCCCGGCTTTAGCGACGAGCGTTTTCATTTATTTATGGCGCATGTCGAATCAATAGGCGAGATGTTTCCAGACGGTGACGAAGAAGAAGATATGGAGCGAGTAATAGTCCCGCTAACGGAGGCTCTCGAGATGGTTGATGATGGGCGGATCGTTGACGCTAAATCAATTATCGGGTTGTTAATGGCAGCCAGAAGGCTCAAGATCTAGCCCGAGGATGACTCTCCAGGTATATCTCGCGCAGATCTGAGCGCGAAAGTGACGTATATATCTGCGTCGTCGAGATCGAGGCGTGGCCCAACATTTCTTGAACAGCCCTTAAGTCGGCGCCGCCTTTTAATAGGTGGGTGGCAAAAGAGTGTCGCAAAGCGTGCGGGTATAGTTTCTTTATTCCGGCGCGGCCGGCATATTTTTTGACGAGCTTCCAGCAACTTTGGCGCGACAGTCGCGTTCCTCGGGCGTTAAGGAATAGTGCGGTTTCACGATATTTGTCTTTTGCGAGCACCTTTCTTAGTGACAGATAGTCCTCTAAAGCGATTTTTGCGCTATCTCCGAAAGGCACAAGGCGTTGTTTTGACCCCTTGCCCAAGCAGAGCAAGTAGCTTCCTTCAAAATCAATGTCGTCCACGTCTAAGCCAACTAACTCTGAGACCCGAAGCCCGGCGGCGTATAGAGTTTCCAAAATGGCCTGATCGCGCCGGCCTATCGGTGAATGGGAAAACGGCTGAGACAGAAGTAGATCAACTTCGTGGATAGACAATACACCCGGTAACCTTAATGGCTTCTTTGGGGAAACCAGATCATCAGCAGGATTAGTGCGGAGAACTTCTTCAACGAGTAGAAATTTATGAAAGGCTCTGAGGCTGGCAACTGCTCTGGCAACACTTGCGGGAGCCTGTTTTTGGCCGCGCAAAAAATCAAGGAATTCAGTAATGACAATCGGAGTGACATCACTTAATTTTTTTATCTCTCGACGTTCAAGAAAAAGCAGGTATTTTTTCAGATCGCGCTTGTAGGCTTGGGTCGTGTTTCTGGAT
>JAUVQD010000094.1 GCA_030598355.1 Actinomycetes bacterium | reverse complement strand
GGCATGATTTCAACTTGTTTTAGATCTTTCACCAACTGGCTCCGAATGTTAAGCGCCTTGTAATGCCGCCATCTGGTTCACAGCAAAGAAACAACATCACTATGCCTGCCCCTAAACTCATGCTCTCGGGTGTGCCTGTTTATAAATCCGCCGGAGCTTGTTCTTTCCTAAATGAGTATATATCTGGGTCGACGATAAATCAACGTGACCAAGTAGTTCCTGGACTGCCCTTAAACCTGCGCCTCGCTCGAGGAGATGCGTGGCAAACGTATGCCTCATAGTATGCGGTGTGACCCCTTTGACCTTGGCATACTTACCCGTATACACCTTTACGAGACGCCTAACGGCCCCGGTACTCAGCCGCCCGCCGGTCCTATTTAAGAAAACGGCAGGAGTCTTGCTTTCGGCTTTCTTGCTCAGCTTTACTCTGCCTTTGCTTATATACGTATTTACTCTTGAAATCGCCTGATCGTTAAGGGGGACTATCCTCTCCTTAGACCCCTTGCCGAGAACTTTTATCTCATTGTCCTGCCAGTTTATGTCGTCTAGATCAAGGCTAACTAGCTCCTGCACCCTGATTCCGGCGCCATAGAGGACCTCTAAAATGGCTCGATCTCTTTCCCCTTTTATTTCTCCTGTCTCCGGTAAGCTCAAGAATTCGTCTATTTCGAGCATCCCAAAAATTTTCGGCAGCGGTCTTTCGTTTTTGACAGATGAGATCAAGGTTGCTGGATTCGTTTCAATAACCCCGAGATGCTTGTGGAGGTACTTGAAGAAGCTCCGTAGAGCAGCCATTCTTCGCGATAAAGTTGTCTTGCTTAATGAAAAATTATGAAGAAATGCTAGATATCTGCGAATGACCTTATGGTCAACGTCAATCAAACCCAAATCAAGTTTATCAATATACTCAATGAAACTTGTGATGTCGGTTCGGTAAGCACGCAATGTGTTTACGGACAGATTTCTTTCTGCCTTCAAATACAAAAGAAACGACTCTTTTGCTTTGCTCCCGTTTCTCAAGCCAGCGTCCATCTAAACCCTCACTTGTAGTTTCATAAAGATTAGCTGAACAGTGCCAACTTATGCAAGAGTTTGAAAGGAATTACCTGACCCTCAAATACCAACCCCCAACTTGCTTCTTTATCAAACCTTGAGCCTGAAGCATTGATAGGTCGGCTAAGACCTTTTGCTCTGACCTTCCATCATCCTTGATTATCGTATCTACATGCGTTTTATAGTAATCAACATTGGCCAACACTTTGGTCTCGCCTTCGGAAAGCACTTGCTGGGTCTCTTTTCTTTCCACCCTTTCGCAACCAAGCAATTCCAAAACGTCATCAGCCGATTCAATAACACCGGCCCCATCTTTAATCAAGCCGTGACATCCTGCGCTAACAGCGCTTTTAATGCTTCCCGGCACGACTAAAATATCTTTTCCCTGCTCAAGCGCAAAATCAGCCGTTATTAACGCGCCGCTTCGTTTCGACGCTTCGATAATTAAAACAACTTTCGCAAGTCCGGCTATTATTCGGTTTCTTCCCGGGAAATTGAGTGCTCGAGGAGGCGTGCCGGGTGGATATTCGGAAATAATTGCGCCTGATTTCTCTATTTCTTTAGCCAGGTCGCGGTTTTCCGGAGGGTAGATCTTATCTATTCCGGCCCCAAATACCGCAACGGTTCTTCCTTGTTCAAGCGCGCCCTTATGAGCCGCGCTATCGATGCCCCGAGCCATTCCGCTTACGATTGTTATTCCAGCCTCTGCGAGTGAGCTTGCTATCTCTCTTGCGATCGTGCGACCGTATGCTGTCGATTTTCGTGACCCGACCATTGCTACGACGTCATTGCTCTCATTTAGATCGCCCTTAAAAAACAAAACCGCTGGTTTATCGTACAGATTTCTTAAACTTTCCGGATATGATCTATCGGCCCGAGTAACAAAATTGATCTGTAATCGCTCGATCTTCTCGTCTTCTGCTTCCAGGTCAATTGAAGATAATTGCTTGTCAGTGGCGCTTGCGACTTCTCTGTTGACGCCTAGAAGACGCATCGTCGTCTTCACAGACCCTTTGTAAACTTCCTCAACTTCATCATCTCGAAGATGTCGAAAGTATCGCCACAGTTGTTGATTTAAGCCGACACCAAGCCAAGCCAGTCGTTTATTCATTCGCTTGACCTTTTTAAGAGTCCTATAGGATTTCTCCGCCGCCAACAGACCTGTATTGTATGGCTTCGGCCAGATCCGCTAATTCAATTTCTTCATTACCTGATAAATCAGCAATCGTCCTAGATGTCTTTAGCAGACGATCATATCCCCGTGCTGTTGGAAGTAACTTATCAAGAGCGCGATTAAGCCAGGTTTTTGACTCGTTTGATATCTTACAAAAGGTTCGCACCTGTGACGCGGACATTTGGCTATTTAGCACATGGTTGCCTGAAAATCTCTGCCGTTGGATAGCTCTCGCACTATCTACGCGCCTTCGTATTTCTTCGGATTTTTCTCCCGGCGTGCATTGCATCAAGTCGGACTTTGTCAGCCGCGCGACCTCAACTTGCATATCTATTCTATCCAGCAATGGCCCGGAGACCCGACTGCGGTATCTTTGAATTTTACCGAGTGAGCAAGTACATTCTTTTTTCGCGTCACCGAGATATCCGCATGGACAAGGATTCATCGCGCAAACCAGCATAAAGCTAGCCGGATACGTAAGATTGCCGCTAGCTCTGGCAATGGTGATCTCTTTTGCCTCAATGGGTTGCCTTAGCGTTTGTAATATACTTGGCCCGAACTGCGGCAGCTCATCAAGAAAGAGCACCCCGTGATGACTCAAGGTAATCTCGCCCGGCCGCAGTTTCTGCCCGCCGCCAACCAAGCCCGTAAAAGAAATTGTGTGATGAGGCGAGCGAAATGGCCGTTTCCAGATCAGACCACGCTTCTCCCCGTCGTTACCGTAGATACTGTAAATCTTAGTGACATCAATCGCTTCTTCGGGTGATAGCTCTGGTAGGATCGTTGGCAAGCCTGACGCCAACATAGTTTTTCCTGAACCCGGCGGGCCTATCATTAACATGTTATGACCACCAGCAGCTGCTATCTCTATTGCGCGACGCGCTTGAAACTGGCCTTTAATATCAGAATAGTCATTTTCGCTGACGCGTTGGCCAGCGTTCGAATCATCTTTTTTTTGAAACTCAATATGTTTCTCGCCTGACAAAAACTGAGCCGCTTCGCTAAGATTTCTTACAGGCACGACATTGAGACTATCAATAATTGCAGCCTCACGAGCATTTTCCGGTGACGCTAGAAGTCCCTTTACTCCACGCTCGGCGGCGCCAATAGCTATGGATAGAGCCCCTTTAATCGGTTTAACATCCCCCGTAAGGGAAAGCTCACCCACCATCCAATATTGGTCAAGTCTTGAATCCGGCTTAAGTTGACCAGCCGAAATCAAAAGCCCGATGGCGATTGGTAAGTCAAAAGAGGGACCCTCCTTGCGCATATCTGCCGGCGCCAGATTGACGGTCACTCTGTTGGCCTTGAATTCAAACTCACTATTCTTAATGGCGGCCCTGACCCGCTCTCGCGACTCTTGAACAGCGGCATCGGGCAGACCGACAATTGTAAAGACCGGTAGGCCTTTTGATATATCGACCTCAATCTCGACTTGATAAGCTTCCAATCCGACGATGGCCGCGCTCTTAACTACACAAAGCATGTCTGCCTCTTTAACTAAAGGGTTGCTGGTATAAACCAGAGTTGAGAAATACTAGGCTAGCGTACTATGACGGTAGGATTTTTGCAATATCTTAGAAAGCGTTTTCTATGTGCTCTAGTTGAGCGACTCCGTCATCTTTGAGGATCGTTATTACGTCGAATCGAAGTGAACATTCTGCCCTAGTAAGACTTTGACAATATAATTCTCCAAGCTTTCTCAGCCTCGTCTGTTTCTTTGGCGTTATCGCCTCAAGCGGATGACCGAAGGAATCGTTGGTTCTGGTTTTGACTTCGCACACAACAATCGTATCAGCGTCTTTTGCGATTAAATCTATTTCACCCAGCGGGCAACGCCAATTCTTCTCAATAATCCGATAGCCTTGCTTCCCTAAGTATTTGGCCGCCAATTCTTCGCCCTGCGCTCCAATTTTCTTGCGCCACTTGCTCAACTTTTGGAAACCACAATATTTATCAACTTATCGGGAACAAAAATCATCTTTTTTATTTCGCGACCATCGAGATGCCGCTGGACGTTCTCTGATTTCATTGCCATTTCGCTTAAGCGTTCTTCCGAAAGCCCCCGCCCGGTTGTAATCTTGTCTCTAATCTTTCCGTTGATCTGAACAATCAGTGTCACTTCTTCGGCAGTCGCCAAATCTTTACTGTGTTTTGGCCAATCCTGACGATGGACGCTATACTTCTGGCCCATCTTAGCCCAGACCTCCTCCGCAAAGTGAGGTGCGAATGGAGCTGTCAATAAGCCTAGGTGCTTGCCAACATCATCCAGAAGGTCTTTGTCCCACTTATCCTCGCTAACCGTCTCTTTGTATTTATACGCGGCGTTAACCAACTCCATAATGGCGCTGATAGCTGTGTTGAAATTGAACCTGCCAATATCAGTAGTCACTTTATCGATCGTGTAATGAAGTGAGCGCCTGAGCGTTTTCTCTTCTTTTGCCGGCTCTTGCTTGCCGGCGCTCTTTTCGGGAAGTGAGTCGACAAATCGCCACACCCGATTTAAGAATCGGAATATTCCCTCGACACCCTCGTTGCTCCACTCAAGATCTCTTTCAGGCGGGGCCGCGAATAAGATGAACATTCTAGCAGTATCCGCGCCGTATTTTTTGATTATCTCATCAGGAGAGACCACGTTCCCCCTTGATTTAGACATCGCAGAGCCGCCTAGTTTTACCATTCCCTGAGTAAGAAGATTAGAGAAGGGCTCACTGCAGCCAAGAAGGCCAACGTCTTTCATGACTTTAGTAAAAAACCTGGCATACAGAAGATGCATTATAGCGTGCTCAATGCCGCCAATATATTGATCGACAGGCATCCAGTAGTCGGCCGCTTCAAAGTTGACGGGCGCGTTAGTGTCGTGAGGACTACAGTAGCGTGCAAAATACCATGATGAACAAGTAAACGTATCCATCGTATCTGTTTCACGCCTCGCCGGCCCGTCACACTTAGGACATTTGGTGTTGACGAATTCCTCATGACGCGGAAGCGGGCCGCCTTCAGCGAGCAAATCTACATCATCGGGCAGCTTTACCGGAAGATCAGCCTCACTTACCGGCACCTGGCCACATTTTTCACAATAAACTATGGGTATCGGGTTACCCCAATAGCGCTGACGAGATATCAACCAATCCTTAAGTCTGTAATTAATGGCCCTCTTGCCCTTGTCCTGGCCCTCTAGCCAGTCTATTACTTTGGCCGGACCTTCTGTGCTCGGCACCCCTGTGAACTCACCTGAATTAGCCATCAGGCCATCACCGGCATATGCTTCAGTCAATTCTCCACCCGCGAGCTTCTGTGTCTCCGGTTGAATGACCACGCGAATTGGTATGTCATATTTTCTCGCAAATTCAAAATCTCGCTGATCATGGGCGGGCACGGCCATAACGGCACCTGTCCCGTATTCCATCAGTACATAGTCGGCCACCCAAATAGGGATCGACTCACCATTAACCGGATTGACGGCAAAGGCCCCGGTAAAAGCGCCTTCTTTTTCCATTTCTCCAGACGCTCTCTCCACAATCGTCCTAGAGGCAACTTTTTGTTTTACCGCTGCTACATCTTTTTCGTAATCTGTACCAACAACAAGCTTGTCTACTAACGGATGCTCCGGCGCCAAAAGAAAAAACGTGGCTCCAAAAAGCGTGTCCGGTCTTGTCGTGAAGACGGTAATAGGCGCCCCGCTCGGCTCTAGGTGAAATGTAACTTCAGCGCCGTGGCTCTTCCCTATCCAGTTGCGCTGCATGACCTTCACTCGTTCCGGCCATCCATCCAACAGTTCCAAATCATCTAATAGCCGGTCGGCATAATCGGTTATCTTAAAGAACCACTGCGCGAGCTGGCGTT
>JAUVQD010000067.1 GCA_030598355.1 Actinomycetes bacterium | reverse complement strand
TGGTATCAACGTTTTAGGGAATCTCACCACTTATGGCCAGTACGCTGATGATTCTACGTTTCAGGTTGTTCCTGTTTGGCAAAACAAGCAGCAAGCAATGGCTTACGAGGATGCGATCTACACAAGAATTTCTCACTATTCATACGAGATTTCGAATAATAACGTGAGGATTTATCCTCCTCCACCATCGAATGATCCAGACTTTAACAAGATGTGGATTGAGTTTGTGATCCCGCAAGAGGCTTGGGATTCGGATACGGGTGTTGATGACGGGACAGAAGGCATCAACAACATGAATACGTTGCCTTTTGAGAATATTCCGTATAACAGCATCAACAGCATTGGTAAGCAATGGATTCGCAGGTTTGCCCTTGCACTTTCGAAAGAGACTTTGGGGCAGATTCGCGGAAAGTTCGCTACCATACCAATTCCTGGTGAGTCAGTGACCCTTAATGCCGACGCGCTTATAGCACAGGCCAAGGAAGAACAACAAACATTGAGAGAAGAGTTGAAGACAACTCTAGACGAAATGACTTATAAACAGCTCGTGGAAGATACTGCGGCAATTTCAGAGAACACAATTACGATTAATAAAGATATTCCAGTTCTTTCAATATACACGGGGTAACTATAAAGAATGGCAAACGAATGGTCACAGCCCGGTAACCCCCCTCCTCCTCTTTTTCTTGGCAAAAAAGAGAGAGACCTGGTCAAACAGGTTAATGATGAGTTAATCGAAAGAGTTATAGGGCAGCCTATCCTTTATTTTCCTATTGATTTGGCACGCACAAACTTCCACTCCCTATACGGAGAGGCCATAAGAAAGACTTTCCTCCCCCCAGTCCGAGTCTATGCTCTCGTCAATTGGGAGGGTCAAACCACACAGACAGGCAGATATGGGGTTGATAAAAGATCTTCTTTGACTATACATTTCCACAAGAGAAGACTCACCGAGGATCAGGACCTTTTTGTGAGAGAGGGAGACTTTGTTCAGTATGAAAAGCTTTATTATGAGATTGTCACCCTTAATGAGCCTAGGCTTCTTTTCGGACAAGAAGATCATAAGCTTGAAATAAGCGCAAAATGTATAAGAGCCAGAGAGGAGGTGTTCAATGCCAAGTAAGAAGCCAAGCTATTTCTCTACGCGCAAGAATCGTCAGAAAGATTACTCTTACACTGATGTAGAAGACACCTCTATCATTAAAGAAGAAATTCCATTTAAAGAATCGACATTAGAAACTATCGATACGGCAATGTTCCGCTGGGTGGATGAAGAGATGAACGTTTCTGCCAAAGGCAATACTGGATTCAAAAAGGTTCCGGTGTTGTGGGTTTCGGCTGAAAGGGCCTATCAGATTAAGAGAGATAAGGGGCTGAGGGATCAGGATGGGACCCTCCTCTTTCCTCTTATAACGGTTGAGAGGACGAGTGTTATAAAAAGTTTAAGCAAAAAAGGGACTGTTTATAACGCATTTCCCATACAAGACGCTCTCGGTGGAGCAATAACCATTGCGAGGCAGATAAATCAGGAGAAAACTTCGAATTTTGCTAATGCGGATTCTTTCAAAAAGAGAGGGAGCATAACCGATCCGAGCGTTGGTATGAATCAACAAAACTTCCCCCGCGAAAACAAAAAGGTTGTATACGAAACTGTGACAATCCCAGTCCCAGTTTATTTGGATATTCAGTATGATATATATGTGAGAACAGAATACCAACAGCAGATGAATGAAATCTTAGCACCATTCCTGGTCAAAACCGGTAGTTTGAACTATTTTCATATCTTCAATGAAGGCCATGGCTTTGAGTCGTTTATCCAAGAAGATTACGCCCAGGAAAACAATGCCTCCTCGTTGGATGAGGAGGAGAGACAGTACCAGACCAAGATAACTGTCAAGGTTTTGGGATATGTCATTGGAGCAGACACGAACCAGGAGCAACCTAGGATAGTAAAAAGGCAGAATGCCGTTGAAGTAAAGATTGGTCGCGAGAAGGTGATTGTGGGTGATGTCCCAGAACATATTGATAAGAGGGGATTTTACCGGGATTAATTTTCTTCTTTTCACAGTAAGCCACACTATTTATAAAAGAAATAAATACACTTTAATTAAGGAGAATTTATTAGAATGGCAAGAAAGTTCAAGTTCATATCACCTGGAATTTTTCTCCAAGAAGTCGATCAGTCTATTTTAGCCGCCGAGGCCGGCACAGTCGGGCCCGTGGTTATTGGGAGGACCCGCAAGGGCCCTTCGCTCGTTCCTGTGAGGGTTAATTCTTATCTAGAGTTTGTTGAGAAATTCGGGACACCAGTGCCCGGCCCACAGACAAGAGGCGACATCTGGAGAACATCTGAGGCCGGCACCGCCCCAACTTATGCCGCCTTCGCTGCCCAGGCATGGCTTGCCAACAATTCTCCGTGTACGGTTGTTCGCCTTGCTGGCGCAACCAACCCAAACAACGATGGCGCCGATGCCGCCAAGGCCGGCTGGAACACCGCTGCCACCCCCAATGCCAGCGTCGCTTCAAACGGCGGCGCCTACGGACTTTTTATTTGGAATTCCGGAAGCATTAACGCCGCCGACACTCTTGGCACCGGCTCTCTTGCTGCCGTGTGGTATCTGGAGGAAGGCGCTATAAGCCTCACTGGGACCATCGCCGGCGCCGACGCCGTGACCGATCAAACATCTTCGGCTGGCACGCTGATAGAGTCGACAGCACGCCAGACCTCCGGAGGAGAGTGGAAGTTGCAGGTGCATGATGAATCCTCTGATGTAACTGACACCATCACCTTCAACTTCGATAGAAGCTCTGGCAATTTTGCCCGCTCTGTCTTCAATACAAGTCCGGTCCTGGCTTCTCAGCGCGCCGAGTTGGTCAGCACGGCCAACAAGAAGACGTACTGGCTTGGCGAAACGTTTGAGACAAACATCCTTCGTTCTACATCGCTTGATGATGCCGGCACCCTCGTTGGCGCAATCATGGCTCTCAAGAGCGGAAGCAACGACGGAAGTGATTTCAAAACCGGAATCACCCAGGGTGAGACGGGCTGGTTCATAGGTCAGGACCTGAACAGTGATAACACAGTATACACCCCAGAGGCGATGCCAAAGCTTTTCAAGTTTAAGGCCCTCCCCGCCGGCGGCGAGTGGGACCAAGCAAACATAAAGGTTTCGATTCAGGACTTGGCGTACTCAATCGACGATGAGGTTGAGCCTTACGGTTCTTTCACGATCGTTGTTCGAGATGCCCGAGATAGTGATCAAAAGCCAAACATCCTGGAATCCTACACTGGCGTCAATCTTAACCCCAACTCTCCCAATTATATTGCGAGAAGAGTTGGAGACAAGGACTTGACTTGGGATGCTAATAAGCGTCTGTACAGAGAGGACGGCAATTACGGAAATATATCCAATTACATTACAGTTGAAGTAGCTGACGATGTAGAGAACGGCGATGCCGATGCTCGACTGCTACCATTCGGATTCTACGGACCGCCTCGCTACAAGACTGCGACGCTGACCACGAACACGATAGGCGCAGATACAGATCCCTCTGCTTTGACCTTTATCACTTCCGGTACCGGGTCAATACCGCTGATGGAGCCCGCCACCGTTTGGGTTTCTTCGTCAGTAGGAGGAGTCAACATCGGCCTCCCAACTCAGTTCCCGAGCCTTGTGGATTGGTTGAGGATTAGTGCTTCTGCCGGCGCCGGCGCTGTTAGCGATATCGAGAATTCCTACTTCGGCGTACAGACCAATGGCGGTTCTGACGCGGAACCGGGAGCGGGCGTCCAATTCAATAATGGGTACCTAGACATGGTTCGCCAAAAGCCGAATGGAATCAACTCATTCGCTGCGGATGGCACCTCAACAGAGTTATCCTTCATCTTTACGTTGGATGACATTAAGGGTACCGGCCCCTTCAATTCTTTGCGCGATGCCGTATGGCTCAGCGGGTCTCGAAAGGCCGGAACTTCTATTACGGCTGTATCTGCTAGTGAAGGCAACTGGAAAGAAATTATTGATGCTGGTATCAAGCGCTTTACTGCACCGCTATTTGGTGGTTCTGAGGGTGTTGATATCCACGAGATGGATCCCTTCAACAACACAGTGATTGGAACATCAGAGACGACCCACTACGAGTACAACTCTGTCCGCAGAGCAATCGACTCTGTTGGTGATGCCGAGCGCGTACAGATGAACCTCTTGGCCATGCCTGGTATCGATACCCCGAGCCTTACAGAACACATGATTAATGTGTGTGAAGGTCGCGGGGACGCCTTAGCGATTATCGATCTAGAGCACGGCTACACTCCTCGTGCCGAGAACAGCAATTCTCGCGCATCCCGAGTGGGCAATGTGACGGACGTCATCAACGCAGTTAAGGGTAGAAAACTTAATTCAAGTTATGGCTGCGCCTATTACCCATGGGTCCAGATCCTGGACAGCAACTCTGAGGGCTCTGTATGGCTGCCTCCTTCGGTCGCTGCCCTGGGGACATTCGCCAGTTCCGAGCAAAACTCGGCTCTCTGGTTCGCCCCCGCTGGCTTCAATAGAGGCGGCCTGACGGAGGGCTCTTCTGGCCTTACCGTGGTCAATGTCGATGGTCGCTTGACTTCCAAGGACCGAGACAACCTTTACGCCGTCAATGTTAATCCGATCGCCTCCTTCCCAGCGGAAGGGATCGTGATCTTCGGTCAAAAGACCCTACAATTGACCGCCTCCGCGCTTGACAGAATCAACGTTAGAAGATTGTTGATTTTTGTTAAGCGAGAGATTAGCAGAATTGCTTCAAGTGTCCTGTTCGAACAGAACGTCCAGGCTACTTGGAATGAGTTCTCCGGCAAGGCAAGCAGGTTCCTTGAGAGTGTTAAGATTGGTGGAGGATTGACTGAGTACAAGGTGGTACTAGATGAGACTACAACTACACCCGACTTGGTCGATAGGAACATTATGTATGCCAAGGTCTTCCTAAAGCCAGCACGCGCTATTGAGTTTATTGCCGTTGATTTCTTCATAACGAGGAGCGGCGCTTCTTTTGAGGATTAAACAGAAAAAGTATATTGATTACTAGTTAATATGAACTTACGGAGATTATAATTAAATGGCAGACAAGTTTTGGGCTAACCCAGCGACAGATCCAAAGAGAGCTTATAGATGGCTCTTGTTCCTGAATGACGGAGAAGCTCTCCCTAGTTGGGTGATCACAAAGGTGTCACAACCGAGCTTTGAGGTCTCCGAAAAAGAGCACCAATTCATTAATCACAAGTTCTACTATCCCGGTCGCGTTACCTGGAGCGAGGTTAAATTTACTCTAGTTGATCCCATTCGCCCCGACGCAACAGAAAACCTACAAAAGATGCTCCACCGCTCAGGCTATATTTTCCCCAATGAAAACAGCCTTTCAAATATGACGGATACGATCTCCAAGTCTAGAGCAACATCTCAGATACCAGATGTTAAGATTCAGCTTATTGGCACTAAC
Source organism: Actinomycetes bacterium (assembly GCA_030598355.1). Classification (GTDB taxonomy): domain Bacteria; phylum Actinomycetota; class Aquicultoria; order CAJVYJ01; family JAUVQD01; genus JAUVQD01. The sequence goes on along the minus strand of JAUVQD010000067.1, from coordinate 1,659 downwards.
ACTGCTGCCCCTCGCGATGGCGACGCTCCAAGCAGTGCTCCGAACATTGGCCACTGGATTCTGTCTAACGCATGGGTCAAGAACGTTACTTATAGCGAACTGAGCTATGAGTCTGATGATTTGGTTAACGCTGAAGTGACTCTTCGTTACGATTGGGCCCGATACAACCGTGGCTAATTCTTAAAATACCTCTTAACATAACCGTCTAGCTAGCCTATAATTGTTATCAACAATAGAGGTCAATAATGAGTCCACGTAACAACGAAGCCCGATCGTCGACAAAAGACGCATCAACTCCATCACCGGAACTTCCAAGTCCAAATAATAATCCACTTTCTTTCGTAACTCCAACTGAGTTCGTAGATCTCCCCTCCAAGGGGGAATTCTATGCACAAGGCCACCCCCTCCATAAACAGGATACAGTCGAGATCCGCTTTATGACAGCAAAAGACGAAGATATTCTCACTTCTAGAACGTTGCTCAAAAAAGGTCTTGTGATCGAGAGACTGCTACAAAATATTGTTGTTAACAAAGCCATCAATCCAGCAGATTTGCTTGTTGGGGATAGAAACGCTATCATTGTGGCAGCCCGCTCGACTGGATATGGTTCTGAATATAAGACTAAATTGAATTGCCCTTCGTGTGGAGAGTATGTCGAGTATGACTTCGATCTCGGTGAAGCCTCAGTGACCGAGGCCGAAGCTTCAGAAGAGGTTACCAGAACTGAGAATGGCACCTTTGTCATTCGTATTCCTAAGATGAATTTAGATATTGAGACCCGCCTTTTGACCGGCCGCGATGAGACTTACTTATCGAAGCTAGCTTCTTCCAAAAAGAAGCACGATTTGGGAGATACAGTTCTAACTGATCAGTTTAGACAGTTTATTGTTTCAGTCAATGGGCAATCTGGCAAAGATATTATCAATGCGCTTATTGAAAACATGCCTGCTTATGATTCTCGGTTTTTACGAAAGCACTACCAGGCGATTGTTCCTAACGTCGATCTGACTCAGAACTTTGAATGTTCCAGTTGTGAACTGGAGCAGGAAATGGAGGTTCCGTTCACTGCGGACTTTTTTTGGTCTAAGTGATGACTACATACAAAACGTTTATGAAGAGTTCTTTCTTTTAAAATACCATGGCAACTGGAGCTTCACCGAGGCATACAACTTGCCGGTACTTATACGTAGGTGGTTTTTAGAGAGACTTCGAAAACAGTTCGAGGACGAGAATGATCAAAAACGTAAAGCAGCTAACACTTCCAGGAGAAGTGGGTAAGTCAGAAGGCTGATACCCTTTCAGTTTTTTAAAAATCTTATAATTCTCGGATATCATTGAAGGTTTTGAATTTCTTGTTTTCTAACTAGTTGATATTACTGATGTAGTATGAGGTAGGCATAAAGATCCCATCAAGGCTATTTGAGAAGTTCTCCCCTATATAGCGGGAGGAGGACATATTAATATGCCTATTTTACCAGGAAACGTCTTACAAAGACGACACTTAGCCGAGGGAGATATCTCCGGCGAACTTAAGATTAAACAAGAAGGAGACGCTTCTTCGCTGGACGGATTAACTCTAGATTCGGCTGTTGAACAACTCTTTCAGGACAGAGCGGCTGGAGACACCGCTCTTTCCGAACGCTTGGACACCCTTGAGGG
>JAUVQD010000178.1 GCA_030598355.1 Actinomycetes bacterium | reverse complement strand
TATCTATCGTGACCGAATATTGCCGGGCGTGAAGATAGAGTCATTAGATGTTGGTGGATTAACAGTAGACGCGGCAACTCGTCGCGTAGAAAAGACATTTAAGCCTCAAGGCGATTTGAAACTCGTCTTCAAAGACATAAAACAAACAGTTGACCTTGATGATATCGGAGCAGAAGTTAGAGCGAAGCAGAGCGCTACTAAGGCTTTTGCGGTCGGAAGAAACAGAGGGGTTTTTGAGGATTCGCGGCAAAGATATTATGCCCTCACATCTGGTTTCCGGATTCAAGTCACCTGGACTTCAGATACAAAAAAGACTCGTGCCGCGCTAGAGAGAGCTGCCAAGATTATTGAGCAGCCGCCAATAGACGCTAAACTCTTGATCGACCAAAAGAATGTTTCAATCGAGCCGCACCAAGAGGGCCGGGAGTTGCTGCTCGCGAAATCATTAGCCAGATTCAGATACGGGTTTTATAAAAAATCTAAGAAGATAGAACTGGCTGTTAAGACCTCAGATCCTGATAAAACTACAAAAGACATAAAGAAGTTGAGAATCGAAAAGCAACTAGCTGAGTACTCAACGTCCCTTAGTCCCACTATGTCGGGGCGTAGAAAAAATATTGAGTTGGCGATGAGCAAGATCGACGGGACACACATTGGACCCGGAGAACAATTTTCATTCAACGATACCGTCGGAAAACGAACTAGCGGTAATGGTTTCTTTAATGCCCCCGTAATACAAGGCGGACGTCTTGTGCCTGGCATCGGGGGTGGCATTTGCCAAGTCGCGACCACTCTTTACAACGCGTCCATGATCAGCGGACTGACCACTGTGGAAAGATCCGTACATTCATTCTATATTAGCCATTACCCCACTGGCAGAGACGCCACTGTTGTAGACGGGCAATTGGACTTCAAGTTTAAGAATGACACCAATGGGACGTTGCTGATAAAAACGTTTATTCTTAGCAACGCTGTGGGCTTCAAAATCTATGGGCCTGATTCGGGAAGAGAAAATACTTTTGATGACCCGCAAATTTACAATGTGACGGCTTACTCTTCAAAAACCGAGACCGACACTTCTCTGCCTCCCGGTGCTAGGGTGGTTGACCAAAGCGGCATCCCCGGAAGAACAGTGAGTGTTTTGAGAAAAGTTATGAAAAAAGGCAAGAAGTTGTTTGAAGAAAAAATAGTTAGTCGCTATACCGCGCGACAAGAGATAATCAAGGTCGGCCCCGCGCCACCACCGGAAGAACCCGCCCCGTCAAACGATTCCACCACCACAACTGAGACGGTTAGCAATACTGACGAAACTTAAGAATCCGTTCTTAATATCTTATATCTCAACTATGGTCGGAATAATAATCGGTCGTCTTTTGGTTTTGTCGTAGAAATACTTTGACAATGTTCTTCTGACTTCGTTTCGCAGTATTACCTGGTCAAATACTTTGATATTCAGCTCGCGTTCAATGGTTTCCAGAACTACCGTCTTGGCGTCATCAATTAACTTTGACGCCTCTTCTGTCTCAGTAAATCCTTTGCTGTTGATCTCGGGCGTTCCGACAACTTGTTTTGTGTGAGTGTTGACTATTACAACAACAATGCATATCCCGTCTCTGGCCAACAATTGGCGATCTCTTATAACTGAGTCACCAATGTCGCCAACCCCCAGACCGTCGACAAAAGTCATTCCCGCTGGTATCTTGTGTGTGATCCTAACGCCATTTCCATCGAATCCTAAAACATCACCATTTTCGGCAACTAAAATGTTCTTAGGAGACATGCCTATCTTTCGAGCCAAAAGCGCATGATATTTTAAGTGGCGATATTCCCCATGAATAGGCATAAAGAACTTTGGCCTGATCAGATTCAACATCATTAAAAGCTCTTCTTGCGCAGCGTGACCGGACACATGAACATCTGAAACAGATTTGTAATAGACATCGGCGCCGGCTTTAAATAACAAGTCAATTATCCGACTGACAGATTTTTCGTTTCCCGGCACCGGATTAGCCGAGATGATAACAGTGTCTCCCGGAGTTATTTCCACTTGCCTGTGGGTTTTTCCCGCCATTCTGGAAAGAGCCGACATTGGCTCGCCCTGGCTCCCTGTTGACATAATCAATACTTTGCTCGGCTTCATCTTTTTTGCTTCAGATAACTCAACGATCGAGCCCTTCGGTATTTTTAGATAGCCAAGGTCAGAAGCTATTCCGACATTGTTAACCATACTCCTACCGCAAACCGCGACTTTTCTTCCACAACCGACAGCCGCGTCTATCACTTGCTGTATTCGATGTATGTGCGACGCAAATGACGCCACGACGACTCTTTGGTTAGCTCGAGATATTAAATCTCGCAGGGAGACCCCCACTGATTTTTCCGGCTCAGTATAGCCCGGGCTCTCCGCGTTCGTGCTATCTGACATAAAGAGCAAAACTTTCCCGGCATAGCCGGCAAATCTATCAAACTCTGTCGAGCGCCCGTCAACCGGAGCCTGATCGAACTTAAAGTCTCCCGAATGAACAATTGTTCCAAGTTGAGTTTCTATCGCCAAACCCACGCCATCTGGAATACTGTGGCAAACTCTTATAAAGCTAATTTTCAGTGATTTAAGCTTGAGCGATTTCTCCGGATTAATCTCCCGGAATTGCACTTTCGAAAGATGGTGTTCAGCCAATTTCGACTTGATCAGACCGAGTGTCAATTTGGTGCCATAAATAGGCGCTCTGACTTCCCTTAAGAGATATGGCAACGCCCCGGTGTGATCTTCGTGACCATGCGTAATAATTATAGCCTTTAGTTTCTGGCGCCTTTTCACAACATAACTAAAATCCGGAAGGACCAGATCTATTCCGTACATTTCATCCTCGGGAAACATTTGACCCGCGTCAATGACAATCATCTCTGATTCTGTCTCAACGACCATCATGTTCTTTCCCACTTCGCCGAGTCCACCCAAGGGGATAATTTTTAATTTAGCTTTTGCCATCTAGACACCAACCTCGGACATTATTTTGTCTAACCCCATCGTAAAGCCCGGCTTTTTCCCGATCGCCTTTACCGCCATGACTACGCCCGGCATAAAAGAAACACGGTCTATAGAATCGTGCCGAATAGTTAATGTTTGACCTTGTAGACCAAAAATAACCTCTTGATGCGCGACAAGGCCAGGTAAACGTATGCTGTGTACTGGTATATCATCAACTTTGGCTCCGCGAGCGCCCTTGAATTTTTCAATCTCTTGCATCGGTTGCGGAGTCAGGTTCTCCGATATTAGATTGGCCGTCATAATCGCTGTTCCTGACGGCGCGTCTGCTTTTTGATCGTGATGCATTTCAATGATTTCAGCTCGATCAAAATAGCCCGCAATACTTTCACATACTTTCATCAGCAAAACAGCGCCAATCGCGAAATTCGGAGCATATAGGATATTTTTCTGACTGGATTCAGAAATTACTTTGAGCGCGTCGAGTTTATCTGCCGCCAGGCCAGTTGTTCCGATGACTATATGCGCTCCACGCTTTGTAGCTATTTCGGCATTTTCAATAACCGAGTCGGCAATCGTAAAATCAACAAGAACATCCGCGCGCGTCTCATCCATAACTCTTTCGAGCGAATCATCAATTTTAATATTTGAACCATTGATGTCTTCACCCGTATGGACCTTGTCGACTGCCCCAACAAGTTCAAGATTGTCATCCTCAATAACAGCGCGACAAACCGCCATACCCATTTTCCCCGCGGCGCCGCTGGCGACTACCTTTATCAAAGCACTAGATCCTTTTCTTCTATGGAGCCAATTACCGTTAATATTTGTCTGTCT
>JAUVQD010000100.1 GCA_030598355.1 Actinomycetes bacterium | reverse complement strand
TACCTTAGCGAAGAAGGAGTAGATGTCTTAGTTGGGGCGAAGGTTGAATCAGTCGAGGTGGACGCGCGCGGTAAAAAAATTGAGATGCGGGACTCTTTGGGTCAGCGATCGATTTCACGGGACGAGATCATGGTGGCCGCAGGCAGAAGCGCGGCGGCCGAGGGATTAGGTCTTGAGTCGGCCGGCGTTGAATATGATCTACACGGTATCAAGGTTGATGACTCGCTTTTGACTTCCGCCGGGAACATATGGGCTTGCGGAGATGTTACCGGCAAGCTCAACTATACACACGTCGCCACATATCAAGGAGATTTGGCCGGATATAACGCTTTCGTCGAAAGACCTGACCTTGAGGACTTAACGGTGGTTCCGCGAATCACCTTTTCCAACCCGGAAGTCGCGAGCGTAGGGTTAACGGAATCGCAGGCGCGGGAGGCGGGCTTTCGCGTTCTGGTTGGTCGTATGCCTTATCGATACTTGGGTAAATCACTTGTCATTGGAGAAAGTCGTGGGCTTATAAAAATAATAATTGATGGCGCGAACCAAAAAATATTAGGGGGCCATATAGTCGGAGTCTACGCGTCAGAGGTAGTCCACGAAATTGCTGTCGCCATGAAAAGCGGCATCACTGCCGAATCATTGGCCGAAGTTATTCATGCCTACCCCTCGATTGCGGAAGGGATAGGGCACGCAGCTGGCAGCATCATAACTGACGATACGAATGAGCAGGTGGCATGAGCCAAATGAGTAAAAGAATCGTTATCGTATTGCTGACGATTTTATTCATGATAAATGGGGGTGGACTAAACGCCAAAGAGAGATACGATGAAGCTGACCTCTACCGTCTCTTTGACGTCGAAAAAGTCGGCGCGAATCTAGTTGTGGTTGTCGACACCTCGCTGAGCATGAAAAATGATTTCCCGCCGGTGACAAAGGCACTCAAGAGCTTTAGTAAAATCCTGCAACCATCTGATCAGTTAACTGTGATCACCTTTGACAATCAGGCCAAAGTTGTCTATCGGGGATCAGCCGGAGCTGGGGAAAAAATTCGGAAAGCTCTTCCCAAGACACCGAACCCGAAGGGCAATCGCACTGATATGGGTGTTGCGGTCAATCAGGTGTTAGAGGAGCTTAAGGCAGGCGGAGATAAACTTCCAGTAGTAGTCTTTATGACAGACGGGGCTGAAGATCCGCCGCCAAAAAGTCTCTTTGCGACTGAACACGATAAAGCCTGGGGGAAGTTAAAGGACAGGGCAAATAACGAGCCGGTTGCTAAAGACGCGTATGTTCACGGCATCGGATTTAACAAAAATACTGACATCGACATGCTTAAACAAGTATGGCCACGAACTCAACCCCTAACCCTTAATCCAAGTGAGCTCTCCGTTTATTTTGTTGGGCTCAAGGAAAAAATCAGAAAAGAAAGACTCCGCCTCGAATTAAGCAAAGAGTTGGAGCAAGGAAAGATCAAAATTAAAGCTGTGAACCCGAATTGGGGTGGGATCAGGAGCGGAACGAATTTTAGTCGTTACTTCACGGTAACTTCTTCTTATAAGAAGTTACCAGTCGAGATCAAGACGACAGGAGCGGTTTGGAGCGAGTTTGAATCGATAACGAAACAGAAATCGCTTGAGAGCAGACTGCCGGGGTTTCGAGTTAAATCAGAGATCATTAGGTTGGAGCCTGGTCAGAGTCGCCGATTGGCGCTCAATGTTAAGGTTCCAAAATTGAAAGGCAAATTGGGGTTGAAGAGTCAGGAAAAATATCGCGGCAATATTGCATTTGATGTCGCCGGCAAAACGCCTTACGCGGCGTCCTTGAGGACGTTCGGAGCTGAGCCAAGAATAGAAGTTCAAGGAGCAGACCAGACCATTTGGTTTAATCGGCCAGTCGGGCAATCTCTATACTTGCTCCTGGCTTTAGCGCTAGCGGGTATGGCTACAGTAGTGATATTTTGGCGTCGAGCTGTGACTCCGGCGGGTATGTTGGTCTATCGTCACATTTGGGCGCCTCAGTTATTTGGCAGGTTCGCTTTTTCTGGAGCGCCAACCGGCACTCCCTTGCCGAAACCGCTAGATCTGCAGCAATTCGGTCGGCGGACCATTATCGGTTCATCCGGGCGCGTTAAATTATCCGGTCCTGACATAAAGGAAAAGCACGCTGAGATTTTTACCAAATGGGAAGCAGGGGCTCCAGAAGTTGTGATAAAGCAATGTGAAGGCGAGGTCCGGGTGGCCAAAACCTCAACCTCGGTGCCAGTTAGGATAACTGAGCCGACTCCGTTGAAAGCGGGGAACATCATTCAAGTGGGGGACTACAGAATTCAATGGATATAAGTGAGGGAGAACTATGGAATCAATCCTGAGCGATGAGTTTTTTGAAGGCTTGACCGGCGAAGTCGCGACCAGGGAGGCTGTCGAGTCAGAGAGGCTGGAGAAGCGCATGCCCCAGCCGACACTTGTAATTGGTCTTGGCGGCACAGGCGCGGAGGTGGCCAGCCGCTTGAAGCAGCATTTGATGGCTGAATACGGGCGCGTTCAAGAACACGCGGATATGATAAAGTTCTTGGTTTTTGACACGATCGGCCTAATGAAGCAGCAAAACCAGGATATAGTCAAAACTTTTTCCGAGGCTGATGAGGAATATGTCGGATTATCAACCGATTTCAATGCCTACGCGTATCTTCAAGAACATTACGCGAAAGATCGTGACCTGCGTGAATGGTGGGATAATCGCTATAGTGTGTCACCTCAGTATCAAGAGCGGGGGGCGAAACGAGTACGCCAACTTGGACGTCTTTTTTTGCATCACAAGCACCTCCAGGTTGAATCAATTATTCAGCAGAAAGTTTCCGACACCTGCACACTCTATGAAGATTTAGTGCGCGGCCAGAATCTGGCCGATGTGGGCAGCAATTTTCGGGTCTATATTATCGGCTCTTCCTGTGGCGGAACCGGGAGCGGCATTTTCCTGGATATACTCTATAAAGTATGGCGCGCTGTTATGTCTCAGGGCAGAATACCGGAGATCAGATCTTTCATCTTCATGCCCGGGATATATGAGGAAGAAGCTCGAAAACGATCGCTTGAGTTGGTTCAGGCTCATAGAGCCAACGCTTACGCTTTCTTGAAAGAACTTGACTATTTTCTGTCACCCGGAAGCGATATAAATAAGCATATTTTGGACGCCAAAACCCGGGATTCGAGTCAACGGGTAGCTATTCCACCGGGAAATCTTGTTAAGTACGCGTATATAATAGATCGCCAACTTGGCAATCTCGGCAATCTTGACAGAGCTGAAGATGCTTATGATTTGGTTGCTGATGCCATGTATCAAATGATTGTGACCCCTGTCGGGCAGGAGGAAGAGGGCGTGGGGTTGACAAATATAGATGCGGTTGTTGAACCGAGCCATATACGGCACGGGAAGCGGACCGCCTATAGCAGCTTGGGGCTTTCCCGGATACTTTTTCCAAGGAACACTATCCAAACCCAGCTGGTATATCGTTTTCTAAAAGACATGATCTATATGGGTCTTACTCTAAATGAGGGCTGGATGGAGGAAGCGATAGGTAAGGATGAGCGCTTGTTCAGCCTTATCCAGCGTCTGGGAAATCGTAATCTTGAGGCAATAGACAATCTGTCTCGGCCGGCCCTAGATTTTGTTGCGCAAACTCCAACACAGGCTGATCTTTCAAAAACCCCGATTTCGGAGCGGACCGACAAACTTCGAAAAGAAAAAGATCTAAACGATAGCCGCATCACCGAGGGGTTGCTCCTCATAGATCAATCTTGCCGGTCTTATGAAAACGAGGCAAAGCGTGAGGCAAATGAGGCCATAGTTAATTTAGTTAATTATTGCGAGCTGGGAGTTGTATATGCGCAGAAAGTTGTCTTGGTAGCGAGAAAGAGGCTGCGAGATTTACTTCAACAAGTACGCGCCCAAAAACTGGAATATAAGGAACTGAAAACTCAAAAACAAGCCGACCTTAACAAAAGGATGGTTGACGCGGCGAGACTTGCTGATAGACCGGTAATAGTTTTCCGCTCAAACCAGGTCAACAGCCAGAGCATACAGATAGCGACACTACTGCGTGATCTAACCGACGCTACGTTTCAGGAACGGATAACCGAGAGAAAACAGAGGCTTTTAGAGATATTGGTTGGACAAGAAGAAGTAGTCGAGCAGCACCTAGCCGACGAAGAAGTCGTCATTGAGCGCCGCGTGGAAAAAAGCATAATCGATCGGGAACTTGATAAGTTAAGCCGCATTATTGATAGGTTGAATAATATTGCTGATAGGGCTGAGGAACAGGCAAAAAGTAGAGAGTTGGCGAGAGCTGACAGAGGGGCGACAATTACAACTCAGATCTTTCCACCCAATGTTATTGACCGCCTGAATTCACCGGCCTTTCGGACTGTGTACACAAATGAGGTCCGGCCGGCAACCGTGCCGGAGCACTTAAAAAGTATCCTGAGCAGATTAGCTGACACCGAGGAATTACATGGTCAAGGAATATACAACTTGGCTGAAGCGAGTCAGGAAATAGCTGTCAAAAAGGTTTTAATCGCCATGGTTGCCGGTCACGTCCGACGCCTTTTTAGAGACGTCTTGAACCAGACGGCAGTTGAGGCAGCGACGGAAGCTGTCGGCGAAGTTCGCCTTGGAGAACAAGTGATGAGCAATTTATTTGAATTGTCGCAACCATGTTGGAATTATGATCAACAAAAAGCTCACGACCCGGGGATGGTTGATCTGCCGCGAACCTATTCACTTGGCTATAAGGATCCGATGTCTCTTCCAATTCCTGAAGGACAGAATAAGCCGGGATTAGTACGGACAGTAGACAATCATCAGATCACGCTCCTTCAAGCTCAACATGGCTTGCCGCTCTTCGCTTTGCGGATTATTCCAACGATGAAAGCCGACTATAAGCACTATATGCGTCTTTTAAAGAGCTCTGGTAGCCAACCTCTCCACATTGATCAGGCCTGGAACCGGGATATTGACGCTTTGCCTGACATTAAAGTCACTTCTCAGTTGGGCGAGGACGTCCTGAAAGATTTTTCCCTCGGGCTTTTTATCGACTACCTGGTCTACAAAAAAGACCCTGTCGTATTGGGGATGCTCGATAAAAGTCCCATTGACGATCGGACTCTCAGGGGTTGCGTTTTTACCTCTAATGGAACAGATTATTTTGTTGTAAATCTCGTAGAGCGCGAGGGTGTTTTGCGCATGAGCTCTTTTGATCAACTATCGTCCGCCGGTCGACTGATTGCCGCTGAAAATTTTGCCAATTTTCCCGAGGCCGGAAAAAGCACGGCAAAGCTTTTGGGGATGCTCGAAGAGAAAAAACAGTACCAGCTAATTTCAGATGTTGAAGAGTATCTAGAGCGTATGATGGTCAGTGAAACCAAGCGTGTTGAAGACGAAGAAGAACGGGCAATTCTCGAGCGTGAATATGAGGTCCTCCAAGCATATTTGGAACAACTCAGGTACCAGCAACGACGAGGATTACCGCTGGCTGGCTAGACGAATGGTTGATGATTTTACTGAGGAAATAAGCTCAGCTCTTAGT
>JAUVQD010000236.1 GCA_030598355.1 Actinomycetes bacterium | reverse complement strand
ATTCTGCTACAGCATCCAAATCGTTGAGATCGATATTTTGCTCGTGAGCGTGAACTACTTTATGTTCAGCTCCATGAAATGACCAAATGTTGCCCGGAAGCATCTTGAAAAACAGATAAAAGGCGACGATAAACGAAAATATTTGAAGGCCCACATGGGTTAACCATGGTATTGGGACGTTGGGTTTTGCGACAATAAGTGAGATCGGTATTATTATGATCAGGTAGTATATTAGCGGTCTCAAAAACGATCGACCGCCGTCAGAGCTTAAATCCCTCTGCATACGGTAAGAAAAGGCAATCGACTCGAAAAACGCAATAACTGAGCGAAAAAAGAAGATATCTAAGCGCGGATGTTGATCAAGCCAAGAAGAGGAAGACCCGAATTGCACGTCTCCATTATCGAGAGCCAAGGCCCAATTCTTCTTTGACTTGATCAAAATGCCGTTCGGAAAAGACTGTCCGGCTAGCCGACTTTTTTTCACTCATCATCCCCACTAAACTGGTGTTTAATGAGGATATAAGGATTTTAGATGATCGTCAAGAACCGATCTTGAACATCTTCGTGCCGCAAACTGGACATTTGCCCTGAGTTGCCGGGCGACCATTTTTCATCGTGATTTGTTGCGGTTCTTTCATGTCCCGTTTTTCTCTGCACTTCACGCAATAACCATTTGTTGCCACAAGCATGCACCTCTTTCAATTCGATGTTGATATTTACCCAATAAATAAGAAATCTATTACAGTCAAACTTTACCGGTGGTTTTGAAAAATGCAAGCCTAAATATCGAGGGATTGATAAAAAAACCAATAATCCTGATAATAAGCTTGGGAAAAAGGTCAAAAAGAAAATATGGCAGAGGAGGCTGACGCTCAATGAATTATAAAGAATTGGTCTTAAGGTCGTTAAAATTAACTTGGGGTCACAAATGGCTTTGGGTCTTTGGATTATTTGTCGGAGGCGGGTTTTCAGGCGGCGGCTCCAATTATCAGGCCGGTGGTGGGTCCTTTAATCCTTTTTCAACTGAGGGGCAAGGGGATATGCAATGGCACATGTTCAGAGAGAATGCCACCAATTGGATCAGCCAGAATCTTGTTTTAATACTCGCGCTAGCGGTTGTTCTCTTCCTGCTCTTTATTTTCGTGGCGTTTCTCGGAGTGGTTGCGCAAGGCGCTTTAGTTGGAGCCGCGAACACCCTGGATAAAGATGAGGAAACGACATTCTCGAAATCACTTGGCGTTGGCCTCGCTAATTTTTGGCGGTTGTTCGGTTTTTTCATTTTGCTGCTTCTACTGGTTATGGTGCCGGTGCTTTTGATAGCGGCATTCTCGGTTTTTATAGCGCTCATAGGTGGCGCAATGTTCTTTTTTCTTCTGCTGCTTATACCGATTGTGCTTCTTCTTATACCCGTATTTATCGCTATTGCGCTCTCAGCCAATTTTGGCATTAGAGCAATTGTAATAGAGGGGCAACGCCCGGTTGCGGCATTAAAGTCTGGCTGGGGTATTGTGCGGAACAATTTTGGACCAGTTCTTTTGACTTGGTTAATCAGCATAGCTCTTGGGTTTGGCTTCGGTATTCTTATTGTGTTTTTGTTGCTGGCAACCATTATCCCAACGGGTATTTTCGGGTACTTGCTTTTTCAATCAGGTTTTACTTTTGCCAAGCTTGGCATTATCGTTTTTTTGCTTCTGGTTGTTTTTGCTATTTTCTCGGTTTTCCGCGCTGCCTATGGGGCTTTTTCATCTGTCTACTGGACACTGGCATTCAGACAAATAAGAGCCCTAGGAGAAGAAAGAGCTCTAGGGGAAGAAAAAACGAGCTGAGCAGAGTTAACTATTCTTTTTTCAGTTTAACTTTTTCTAATTTAATAGACGTATCTTGAACAAAAATGGAAGAAAGGGAGATTCCGAGCTGTCTGTAGAGCTCTGTGGGAACCCCAATGTCAGCTAGATAAAGAGAGCCGGTTACTTCAGCTGCCGATGGCTGGGCTAAACCGGTTTTCGGTAGAGCCAGAGTCATAGTTGCTGTCGCTCGAAGGCATGGCTCATGAACTTTTCCTGATGTTCCGTCAAGCCCGGAAGGTAGATCTAAAGATAAGACAATCTGGTTCAATTTATTAACTGATTCAATGATTTGAGCGCTCCAGCCTTGTGGTTCGCGCTCAAGACCGTATCCAATTAAGGCGTCGATAAAGAGGCCGAATTGAAGGTTCTCAAGGTGTTCCAACGCTTTATCCCCAAATCGAATCTCAACCGGGAAGTGTTGGAGAATCTCCCATTGTTTTTGCGGTACGCCTGAGAATGTGTCTGTCTCTGTTAGCACAGTGACGTTAGCGCCCCAATTATGCAGGTGTCGGGCGGCGACCAGCCCGCCGCCGCCGTTGTTACCCTTCCCGACACCTACGACGATCTGCTTGCCCGAGACACTGCCACATAATAACCGGCGCGCGACATCAGCTAGGTTGCGTCCGGCGTTCTCCATCATTTGCAGAAGATCGATTCCCATTTCCTCAACCATCAGTCGATCAACTTCGCGCATTTGATCGGTAGAAATGGTTGGAACTTCCATCCAGTTTGCTAAAAAATAAGCCATTTGGTCTCCGCTTCAAAATAGTTGCCAATAGGATATACCCATGTATCGCTTATTTACTGGCAGTCACATCTTTAATTGGCTAAATAGAGGAGGCGACCGCTCAACGAGACGGCGGCAACTTGAAAGCGGTGGCTCTTATTGCCGGCAACTTGTACTTCAAACGCAACGATCCAGGCTTCTTGACCTTCAAAAGAGTTAATCGTGGACGAGATCAATTTGATCTGTTTTTTGCCGGCAGCTATGGCGGCCGCTTCATCGGCGCCTATCTGGT
>JAUVQD010000201.1 GCA_030598355.1 Actinomycetes bacterium | reverse complement strand
TCTATTTGTTTGATATTCGCCGCTTGCGAGAAAGTCAGAAGGAAATAAAAGTAAAATTAGGGATTGAAGTCGATTTCTTTCCTAAACACGCCCAGCAGATCGGGAACTTATTAGCTGAATACGATTTTGATTATGTTTTTGGTTCCATCCATTCTCTTGACGGCTGGGGAATTGATGATCGGCGGGATATTGACCGCTACGGGGATTATGAACTTGAAGAGATATACAAACGCTATTTCGATCTTTTGGAAAAAGCCGCCGAGTCACAGCTCTTTGATATTCTAGCCCATCCCGACTTAGTCAAAAAGTTCTTTCAGCTGAAACCCGAGCCGGTAGATCTATATGAGCGAGTGATAAAAAATCTAGCGGCAACAGGTATTGCGATCGAGGTTAGCAGCGCCGGCCTGCGTAAGCCCTGCCAAGAAATTTACCCGAGTCGAGTTTTTCTTGAGATATGCAAGCGTCATGATATTCCGATAACTCTGGGCTCTGATGCTCATGCGCCGGATCAAGTTGGGTTTAGATTTAACTCCCTGTTGGAAGAAATCAAAGCCGCCGGTTACTCAGAAATCGCTTTGTTTAAAGAACGCCAAATGACGATGGTGAAAATCGTTTGATTACCGTCAAGGATGTTTGCGGCTTCCTGGAAGGGATTGCCCCCTTGGAACTAGCTGAGCCCTGGGACAACGTTGGGCTCCAAGTTGGACGCGAGAGTCAAATTGTTGAGCGCCTACTGGTCTGCCTCGACATCACTGATGGGATCATATCTGAAGCTGAGTCAAAGAAGTGCCAGATGATAGTTGCGCATCATCCACTTTTTTTTGGGGATGTTAGGGGGGTGACCGACGGTACATCAGTCGGAAGGCTGGCCTTGAGCGCAATTGAAGGCGGCTTGGCGGTCTATGGAGCTCATACAAACCTTGACAAGGCGCCTGGCGGTATTAGTGACGCTCTCGCTGATCATTTAGGTCTTGTAAACGTCTCGGTTTTACAAACCCATGGCATCACTGAACTTTCCCACGATGTGCATCCGCTCGAAGATCGCTATGATAATGAGGCCGGGCTTGGGCGACTGGGCGACCTTAAAGAGGAAGTTGGGCTTGATGATTTCCTCAAGGTCTGCCAAGCTCAAATAAGCCAAAACATTAGATTCGCCGGATCTAAGAAAACAGTTAAGCGAATTGCTGTTTGCGGCGGGAGCGGCGCGTCTCTAATCGAGACGGCCGGTAAAGCCGGGGCGGATCTTATGGTTACAGGCGACGTAAAATACCACGATGTTCTCAGGGCGTTGGACTTGGGGCTAGTGGTAGTTGACGCGGGGCACGATTCGACTGAGATTATCGGTATGTCAAAACTTAGCAAACGCATAGAAGCCGAGTTAGATATTGAAGTCGTCGCGCCAAAGTTTGCCAAATCAGTCTGGAAGGTAGTTTAAATGACAATAATCGGACTTCATGAGTTACAAATTATAGACAGCCAAATAGGCCGACTTAATCATGACCTTGAATCCTGGGAAGAAAAAGCGACACTCGATCAGAAAGTGAAGCACCTGAGTGAGCTGGAAGAACTTGAAATCAAATTTAACAATGTTTTAGCTAAGGATCAACAAGACCAAAAAAGAGCTGAAGACAGCGTAGCCGTCTTAACCACCAAAATAGATAGAGAAGAAAAGAAATTATATAGCGGCCAGATATCCAACCCCAAAGAACTCAAAGGGATCGAAAATGAAATAATTTCTTTGAAAAAGCGGCGCGATGAAGAAGAAACAATTCTTTTGACAGTTATCGAGAGGGTTGAGAAAATTGCTGCGGACTCATCAAAGATTAAGAAAACATTTCAGACAGTAAGCGATGAAGCTGACAGTTTGCGTTCGCGATTCGAGGAGTTGAGTGCTGAGATAAACGGGCAGCTAAAAGATCTTCAAGCGCAACGAATTGAAGTTTTGGCAACGGTGTCTCCAGACACGCTTAAGCTCTACGATAAGGTGAGGAAAGAGAGTATGGGATTGGCCGTCGTTGAGCTTGATGGCTCGACCTGTTCGGGGTGTCGCATGGAGCTCCCGGCTTCAGAGCTTGAGCAAGATATTGGCGCGGATCAATTCCGGCGATGCCCACATTGTCGACGCATTCTGATAAAGAAGAAAAATTGATAACTGTAAAGACAGATGGCGCGGCCAGAGGAAATCCCGGGCCGGCAGGCGTAGGTGTCGTTATTTATGACTCCAAGGGCGAAATAATTGATGAAGCGGGGCAGTATATCGGTGAAGCGACAAATAATGTGGCTGAATATAGTGGATTATTGCTGGGATTAAGGCGCTTGGCCGCGCATCGCGACAAACCAATTGTAGTTAAGCTTGATAGTGAGTTGTTGGTTAAGCAGTTAAACGGCGAATATAAAGTTAAGAACGCGGTACTAAAGCCCATGTTTCTGGCTGCGCGCGCGATGTTGAATCAGCATAACGATATTCAAGTCCGCCATATCCCGCGCACCGAAAATAGCGATGCTGACAAACTCGCTAATGAAGCTATCGATAAGTACTTTGCCGGGGAAACGCAAATTCAAAAAGTAGTTGAAACACCAGATCAAGAAAGCCTCTTTTAAAACAAAAGCCCCAAGAAACCACAGCTTCTTCCACTTTCATCTTTTATATTTGTGAGCGCGCGATCTCGCGATCTGGCATCTCGCATCTAAAAAAGGAGAGCGACTGCTTTTTGACTTCTTGGGACATATTTAATTTAACGACAGGTGAGAGACAAGTCAAGCTAAAGACAAGAGCATGTTTTGCCGACAAGAGTAATAATGGTTTTTTCTATGGAGCAATGAATGGATGAACAAAACGGAAAGAAGCAGGAAGATGAAGGGACTATATGCGAATTCTTTGGCATTAAGATCACGACAAAGAAACCGCATCTTGTCGATATCTTAACGAAAGACGTCGGGGAAATACTCAATCGTGACGTCCGGAATCTTAAGGGAGAAAATCGCGAGCCAAAAATCGTGCCTGAGAATGAGTTTGCGGAACTGGATCTTGAACCGTACGACGACGACTCCTCATAAATAATTAAGGGGAAATAATTAAGGGGACACAATACTTAATTATTTTCCTGAATTTCAAATTAAGTATTGTGTCCCCTTAATTATTTAAGTATTGTGTCCCCTTAATTATTTTCCATACCGATGGCCGCAGAGACACTATTAGCAGCGGCTGCTCGAGCGGCATCTGCCCGGATCTTTTGCTCAAGCAACGCCCTCTTTTGCAATAGTGAGTTTTGAAGCAGGGAATACTCAGCTAGCTTTTCGCGTTTTAAGGAGATCTGCTCTTCTTTTTTCCGAGCCAGCTTCTCCTTAAGCTTACGGATCTTTGCCAACCGTAACCGATTTGCCTTTAGCATTTGGCTATCGTGCGCATTGATTTTGGACAAAAAGTTAAGCTTCTTCCAGATGTCTGTAAAGTCGTGTAAATCAAGAAAGATACTGAGCAGCATCGTATCGTAGTTTTTGTAAACTTG
>JAUVQD010000043.1 GCA_030598355.1 Actinomycetes bacterium | reverse complement strand
TAAGCGTATCCGAAATAACCTAGAGCATCCTTGTCTCCGGCGACTCCAACGACCAAAGTGTTGTCATCCTCGCTGGCTGTGTAATCGGCTCGGCTGACATCCTCCTGGCCGTTGATCGCTTTGGTGAAGTAGTCGAAGGTCCCCGAATCGGTGCCGGGTCCAAAAAGTTTTATCCGCCTATCGGGCCAGCTCTGCCGAATATCCCGCCAGGTTTTAACACGGCTACCCCGATTCCAAATCTTCTTTAGCTCAGCGCTGGTCAAGTCATTAACGAAACGATTGTCGGGATTAACTAATACGGAAAGACCATCAAAAGCCACTTTGAGCTCCAAAAATTCAATACCGTTTTCTTTAGCTTCAGCTTTTTCTTCATCTTTCATCGCTCGAGAAGCGTTACTAACGTCAGTCTCTCCGGTAGCAAACTTCTTAAAGCCACCGCCCGTTCCGGATAGCCCGACAGTCACGTGCACGCCCCGATTTTCGTTTTGGAATTCCTCGCTAACCGCTTCGGTTATCGGATAAACGGTGCTTGAGCCGTCAATTTTGACTCGGCCCGACAATCCTTTACCATCGCCGGCGCTTTGCGCGCAACCGAAAACCATCAATGCCAAAACAGTAGAAAGCGCCAGAAACAAGGGTTTTCTTGATTTACAAACGATAAGCAGTTTTTTCGCGTTGCCTCCCACCTAGAATGTCTAAAGCCTTAGCCAAACGGTACCCGAAGACTAATTCCTGTTGGTAAACCAAAAGTAAACGTTTTGCAAACATTTTGTTAACGCCGAAAACCAGTGTCCTTGTGATCATAAATGGTGCCTTTATAATGGTGGGATGGAAAGTATCTTGATTGTTGAAGATGACCCGACCATCCGCGAGGTTTTAGAATACAACTTAAAGAACGAGGGTTATCTCATAACAACAGCTAAAGACGGGCAAGAGGGGCTTGATAAAGCTATCTCCAATCGGCCAGACCTCATTTTGCTCGACTTGCTTTTGCCAAAACTAGACGGGCTTTCCGTTTGCCGGAAGGTGCGGCGTGTAAACAGCGATGTCCAGATTATTATGATAACCGCCCTGGGCACAAGTTCCGACAAAGTGAAGGGGTTGGCGGATGGAGCTGACGACTATATCACTAAGCCTTTTGACTTCGCGGAGTTGCTCGCGCGAATCCGCGCGCACCTGAGGCGCAAATCAAATGGTGACGCGGACCACGAGATCATGAAGTTCGGAGATGTCGATATTGATTCCGTCAAACATGAAGTCGTTGTTGACGGTCAAGCTGTCAAAGTCCGGCCGAAAGAATGGCAGCTCTTGGTTACCTTAGCATCCAATCCAGGTGTCCTTTTTTCCCGCCAACAGTTGACTTCGCTGGTTTGGGGCAATGATTTCTTAGGCTCGTCACGAACGGTGGACGTCCACATTCAGCGCCTAAGAAAAAAGGTAGAAGAAAATTCTCAATATAATTTCATTCACACAATCCACGGCTTAGGGTATCGTTTTGAACTAACAACAAAGGGGTTGCAAGAATGAGACTTAAATTACTCGTTACTCACATGCTAGCGGCGCTATCGGCGTTCTGGTTGGTTTGGTTTGTTAATAATCTTGGGTTCTTCCCGCTCTTGGTTCTGTCTCTCGTAATCGGATGGATCTTCGCGAATTCGTCTTGGTTCTTAGTGAACCAGACATATGATCAAATTCGTGACTGGGTCAAACTGCTGCCTGAAGAAAAACGGGAGATCTCAACTTCAAATAGCGACCTGACAAGCATAGCAGACGCCTTAAACTCAGCTCGCGATCAATTTACGCAAAACTTGTCTCAGCTTGAAGTAGATAAACAAAAAGCTGAGCTTATACTTGATAACATGCGCGATGGCGTTGTTCTAATAGATCCGCAATCTCACGTGATGCTAGTAAACCCGGCCGCCGAGAAGATCTTTGAGAGGCCGAGAAAAGATCTGATCAGCCGTCACCTCGTATACTCTATACACAGCAATGAACTAGGCAAACTAATTAAGCAGGTAATTAAAAAAGGCGAAGAAGCAGAAGCTCAGATCGACATTTTCTTACCTAAGGAGCTTAGGCTTCGGGTCGCGGCGTTACCCGTCTTTGACGCCGACAACCTGTCGGCAGTCCTGGTTGTTTTTCAGGATATTACCGGCCGTCACCGCGTTGACACCGTCCGGCGCGATTTTGTCGCCAACGTCTCGCATGAACTGAAGACTCCAGTTGCCGGGATAAATCTTCTATCCGATTCACTTGCCAATAGTGTTGGGGCTGACGAAAAAGCCGCGAAAAGATTTTCGAAGAAACTTTCTCGCGAAGCGAAGCTACTGGTCCAACTCGTCAGCGATCTACTAGACTTGTCTCAACTTGAGACCCCGGAGATTAAGCCGATATTCACGCAACTCTCCCTGTCAACAACGACCAAAAAGGTTGTCAGCGGATTTACTGAACAAGCCGCGGAAAAAGGGCTATCGCTGCGGACGGAACTTGATAGAGGACTCTCCAAGATAAATGGGAACCGGGATCAACTGAGGTTGATGATACGGAACTTGATAGAAAACGCCATTCACTATACTCAGACCGGTGGCGACATATTAGTAAAAACCGAGGCCGATGGCCAGTTTGTCGTACTTGAGGTAATTGATACCGGGATAGGTATGCCGGCCGGTGAGCTTGGCCGGGTATTTGAAAGGTTCTATCGTATCGATAAAGCGAGGTCGAGAAAGACGGGTGGTACAGGACTGGGCTTATCAATCGTCAAACATGTAATCGATAATCACGATGGAAAAATCAAGCTTGCCAGTACCATCGGCGTCGGCAGCAAATTCACCGTCCTTTTGCCGGCCCGCTCAGAAGTTAAGAAAACGAAGAAGAAATCTGCACCCAAGAAGACACGGGCAAAAAAGGCTTGAGAGTCAAGACCTCCGCACTAAAAGCGAAAGCAAAAAGAAAGTGGCCGCGACAACTGTAATTACCGGGCCCGGTACCAGTTGAAAAGAAGCGGCTATCGCTGAACCCGCAACAACGGTCACGATCCCCACAATCACTGAAATGACAGCCATTCCCCGCAGGCTAACACTAATATTCTTGGCCACTGACGCCGGTATGATCACTAACGCTCCGATCAAGAGAGTTCCGATAATTCTAATGCCGATGGCGATCATAATAGCCAATAAAAATAGAAATATTAATTCCGTACGTTCAACCGCGACACCCTCACTATGCGCCAACTCCCGCGAGAGTGTCAGGTGCGTAAAATCGCGAAATAAGATTAGGGTAGCGACAACAACCAGCACTCCGACGACGACAGCGATTTCCGCGTCAATTATGTTAAGATCTCTGATGTCGCCAAAAAGCGCTTCGAGCAAACTTTCGGCCGAAGGACTAAGCAAGGCTCCGATTCCAAGAGAAGCGGTAAAAAAAACACCGACAAGAGCATCTATCGGCAAGCTGCTATGTCGCTCTAAGAAAGTAATGGCGAGAACCGCGAAAAGCAGCAACGCAACCGCTCCGATGAACGGGTTAAACTTGTAGATTGAAGCCAGCGCTATTCCCGGCAACGCTACGTGTGACAGGGCGTCTCCAACAAGCGCCATGCGCCGAAGGATAATGAATGTCCCGAGCAGCGAAACGCCGACTCCGACACTCACGCCGACTATAGTTGTAAGTGCAAACTGACTTATTTCGATAGGCTTTAACTCCGAATTCTCATTTCTCTACCTAACCAAAACTTAATGATCGTGGTGATAAAAATCAGCCCCGACCCCATAAAGAGATTGTAATTGCTCGGGAGTTAAAACTTTTTTTGGTTCTCCAAAGCAAGCGATAGTCTTATTCAGACAAATTACCTTCTTAGCGTAAGTATAGACAACGCTCAACTCATGTGAGACCAAAAGCATGGTGAGATTAAGCTCTTGCGCTATCTCTTTGAGCAAGCTGTACACATTCATTTCAGCGCCTATATCTATTCCTGCCGTCGGTTCATCGAAGAGCAAAAGCTCCGGTGATCCGAAAAGACCATAAGCTATAAAGACCCTCTGCATTTGCCCGGAAGAAAGATCGCCGATCTTTCTTTGGGCCAGGTTCTCAACCTCAGTATGACTAAGCGCCTTTTTGATATCGGAGCGAAGGTCGTCGGCGGGCAACCAAAAGCTCGGGCCGCCTTTTTTCATCAAAAATAACTCTTCGACAGTTAAAGGAAACGTGTGGTCAAAATGGAACTTTTGCGGAACGTAGCCGATGATCGGGACCTTATGCCAAGTTATCTTACCTTCATAAGGAACCGTGCCCAAAAGAGTGCGGAGAAGCATCGTTTTCCCAGCGCCGTTCGGACCAATGATTGCTATCACATCTCCCTCCTCTACCGTGAAAGAGAGATGATCAAGCACTGTGGTCTTGCCGATGGTTACTGACAGATCTTTTACTTCTACGAGCTTCATCTACCTTGCAACTTTAGTCAAGGCAAGGTGGCTTTGCAAGAGCAGACACAAAAAGGCACGGTCAAGCTATTAGTTAACAGCTTTTTCCAGTTTGTCTATGGCTTGCCTCAGCTGACTAACCATATCAGTCGAAACAGAGATACCTCTTTTTGTCGGGTGCCAATCGCCATCTTTACCCTGAAAATAGATGCGGAGATCAGCGCGTTGCTTTCCGCCAAAATCGCATACCCGAGCTCGCACGACCTCATCGTTGCCTTTCTCGAATTCGTAAGCCACTTTTTCCATTTTTGCCTCCAAGCAAGTAATAGGGAACGTATGTTCCCCATTACTTTATACTACCCGTGTAACACTTTGTCAATTTATTTTTAGGTTCAGGTCTTACATTAAGTTGTTTAAGGAGGTCAGGGTCAAAATGTGTCATTGCAAGACCTGACCCCATTATGTTAGTTTTCGAGTTCGTCGATTTCGCTTAAGAAATCCTGATAGGTGAGTTTGTCGTATTTTTCAAGTTTGTCGAGCAAGACTTCGAGCAGCTGCTGGTTCAATCCCGAATCCACGGTTTTGAGACGCTTGTCTGAATAATAGATCAGATCCAGGTGACCGGCCGTGCAAAGGTTAAGACTGTAAAGTTTGTCGTGCGGGCACTGAAAGTGAACAATATAGATTGGCGGAGCTTTTGCTCCCTCTAAAGGCCTGATTGAGCGCAGGTCTGTGGTGTTGCAAAGAACAACTTTTTGTTCAGCCTGACAAAGCAGTTCGTAAATCATCGGCACACCAACTTTTTGAAAAAAACGCTCGTTTATGCTTTTGGTTCCGCTTGTTAATATTAACACATTATCGGCATTATTGCAGCTATTTGCGGTAGTAGGGGAAGTTTGGTCTGCTTTTTATGGCTCGCGCAGGAACTTAGCCGCGGCTTCAGGACCGACTATGTTTATCATCATGCCTGTCCCGAATTCAAAACCAGCCATGGTACTTGTCTTTGGCATGATTACAAAATGCCAGTGATAATCGTCATCAGTCTGAAAAGGCCTGGTGTGAAGAAAAGTATTGTAAGGTGGGTTCTTCAAACGCTCACCCAATCTGCCAAAAGTGACTTTAAAGATTTGGGCTAGCGCATCAATCTCTTCTTTGCCTGCTTCACGAAAGTCACGCTGATGTTTCTTGGGCGCGATAATTACTTCAAAAGGAGCCCCCGAGGCAAATGGACAGAAAGCAAGAAAATAGTCGTTTTCGGCAACGACCCGCTCTTTAAAGGCCTGCTCGTATTTGAGCATCGCGCATAACGGGCAATCATCTTGTTCTGTCTTAAAACGCTTGATCCGCTCCAATTCTCGCTGTTGACGAGGGGCGATCATTGGCATGGTAAAAAGCTGTGAATGAGGATGCTCAATTGACGCTCCTGCCTCCCGGCCCTGATTGATAATGATTATAGCCGACACAGTTTTTTGATCTAAAGAGAGATCTGCAAGTCTTTGCTGATAAACATCGAGAACCAGCGCCAAATCTTGTGTGTCCATATCCGCGACAGTTTCACTGTGATTCGGACCGTGGATAATAACCTCGTGGTGGCCATATGCCGGTAATGAAGCATAAATACCGCTTTCTTCCGGCTCATTGAGCTCTTTTTCATTTAAAAAAGCTGGAAACTTATTTGGTACAACCCTGACTTTCCAGCCCTTGGTGTCCTTAAGACTTTTATCGGGTCGAAGCGCAAAGACTTCCGGCGGCGTTTGATTTTCGTTGCCGGCACAGAAAGGACAACTTGATAGACGCTCGTCAGTTCGATTGTGGGACTCGGTTGAAAAAGATTCAGGCCGCAATGCCCGTCTTGAAGCAATTACGACCCAGTCCCCGGTTAATATGTTCTGTCTTATATCAGTCACAACTGTTTTCGCGCTATTTTAATGCCCCCCGTTCAAATGAGTTACCCGGTCGCGCTACCGGCTAAAATAAAGACTGTTTGAATCACCAGGATTACAATCCCCACTAAAACAGCAGTCTTAATAGGTGAGCGAAAAACCAAGTCAACTTTAGGGATCACGTATCTTAAAAAGAGAAGGCCGAAAACCGCTATTGCCAGAACAAAACCCAATCCGGCTATCTGCGAATTACTTATGGTCATTTACACCTCCAAATATTTTAAAGTTCTAAAGTCGCGTGAACTTAATGTCTGAAATGACGACTTCCAGTGAAGACCATCGATATCTTGTGATCATAAGCCGCGGCAATAACCTCGTCGTCGCGAATTGAGCCGCCCGGTTGAATTATCGCTTTAATTCCGGCGGCAGCCGCAGCCTCGATGGCGTCCGGGAACGGGAAGAAAGCATCTGAGGCTAGCACAGTTCCCTGCACTTTTTCTCCACCTTTTTTTACCGCGAGAGCGGTGGCGTCTACACGGCTCATCTGCCCGGCCCCAACACCAACCGTAGTCATGCCGGAGGCCAGAACAATAGCGTTTGATTTGACATGTTTTGCGACGCGCCAGGCAAAAATAAGATCTCGCCAATCATCTTCGCTCGGCTTAGTGGTCGTGACTACTTCCATATCGTCTTTGGACTCCGTTAAGGTATCGGCACCTTGTACAAGCAGCCCGCCTTGCACGCGTTTGACGTCCTTGGCTTCCGGAACATAAGGTACATCAGGCATGCTTAGCAACCTTAGATTCTTCTTGGTTGTCAATATCTCGAGGGCGTCTTCATCAAAGCCCGGCGCGATTACTCCTTCAAGAAACGGCTCAATCATGGCTTTGGCCGTCTCGGCGTTAACCGGTCGGTTTACAGCCACCACGCTTCCGAATGCTGACACAGAATCAGCATCAAAAGCACGCTTGAAAGCATCGGCCATGTTGGGCGAAACACAAGTGCCACAGGGATTGTTGTGCTTGATAACAACTACGCCCAATTCATCAAATTCGTTGACGATGCGCCAGGCAGCGTCAAAATCAAGAATGTTGTTGAATGACAGCTCTTTTCCGTGCAATTGTTGTGCCTGGACTAAAGCGCCGGGCCCAGCCAACTCGTCTTTGTAGAACGCTGCCTGCTGGTGCGGATTTTCGCCATAACGCAAATCACTAACCTTCTCAAAAACCAGTTTCATAAGAGGCGGAAAATCGTGGTCTTCTTCCAGGTATTCATAGATGGCCTCATCATAGTCGGCTGTATGCCTGAAGGCCTCGCGCCCTAGATCAAGACGCGTCGCTTCTGTGACCTCGCCGTTGTTTTGGTCCATTTCAGTAATGACCTCGCCATATCTGGACGGATCAACAACGACCGTCACTGCAGACATATTCTTCGCACCCGAGCGAATCATTGATGGTCCGCCAATATCAATATTTTCAATCGCCTCTGCGCGCGTAACATTTGGCTTATTAATTGTCTCTTGAAATGGATAAAGGTTGACAACAACCATGTCAATGGGGTCGATTCCATGCTCAGCGAGCTGATCCATATGGTCCTTGAGATCGCGCCGCGCCAAGAGACCGCCATGGATCTTTGGATGGAGTGACTTAACTCGTCCGTTAAGAATCTCCGGAAAACCCGTCAGGTCGGCTACTTTCGTTACTTCAATTCCGGCTTCGGTGAGCGCTTTTGCTGTTCCACCAGTCGAAATTATTGTGACACCGTGCTTCTTAAGCCCACGACCAAAATCCACAAGACCTGTTTTGTCCGATACGCTTATCAATGCTCTTTTAACTTTCATTCAGCCTCCTTAGGAGTCCACGATTGCCTTTAATTTTAGTTCCAAACGGTTGATTGTAAACCAATGCCCATTCAGTCTAACCTATAATATCTTTACCCGTCGACCATCTACTTCAAGTCGACCCGTAGCCCAAAGTTTAATTGCGTAAGGCAGAAACTTATGTTCCGTTTTTCGTATTTTTTCCCGAAGTGATTCCTCGTCGTCTTCTTGACGCACCGGAACCGTTCGCTGCAGAATTATTGGGCCCGTGTCAAATGTCTGGTCGGCAAAGTGGATAGTAATCCCCGTAACTTTTACACCGGCGGCAAGAGCTTCAGGGATTCCGTGAGCTCCCGGAAAAGACGGCAAGAGAGATGGGTGTAGATTGATCACGGCGTGTGGATAAGCGCTGAGTATGTGTTTACCGACCAACCGCATATACCCGGCCAGTACGACCAGATTCACATTGAACTCTTTGAGCTTGGCAGTGATCTCTAGATCATATTCTTCGTTTGAATCAAATGCTTGCCTGTCGACCCAAAAGTGGGGGATGTTGTGCACCTTAGCCCTAATCAGACCATGCGCGTCACTCCGGC
>JAUVQD010000068.1 GCA_030598355.1 Actinomycetes bacterium | reverse complement strand
CTTATCGGGCTTGGCGTTTTCTTAAGACGCATAGGCTTGCTTAAATTTGAAGACCGAACAGCTCTGAACAACATCATAATCTACGTCACCCTGCCGGCTTTAATTTTCACAGCGGCCCGGAAAGCCCCTTTTTCAACAGAGCTGATTGAGATTTCCGCTGTGGCGCTGGGAATTAGTCTAGTCGCCGTCGGTTTCGGATGGTTGCTGGCCAAACTTCTAAAACTAAAAGGACCCACCTTGGGAGCTTTTTTACTGGCTTCCGGGGCCGGAAATACCGGCTATCTGGGCTATCCGCTCACTCAATCGCTCTTTGGCCGACCTCATCTTGTCAAAGCGGTCTTCTACGACATGTTTGGTACCGTCATCATCTTATTCACAATCGGCATTTATTTCGCTAACAAGTATGGAACGCCGACAACGAGCCCTTGGCGTCAGGGAATGACCTACGCCGCCCCCAATCTCACTGCTTTAGGTTTGGGATTCGCAACCCAAACCATGCAACTGCCGGCCGCGATCAATCTCGCAATTGACTCTTTGGCCGACGCGACAACCGGAATCATTATGTTGTCAATCGGAATATCATTAAGCTGGCAATTTGGCCGCGCGGCCCTGCCGGCCTCGATTCTAACCACACTGAAATTAGCAATCGTACCGACAGTGGCCTTAGGAATAGGCGTCGCCCTTCACCTGCCGATAACTCTGTTCAGCATTATCCTCTTGCAGGCATCAATGCCCGTTGCTTTGATGACGTTTGTTATTGGTGACAGATATGATTTGGATCGCGACTTTCTCTCAACTTCCATCGTTCTCAGCACGCTCCTTAGCATGGTAACTATCCCTCTCTGGCAAATGATTGCCGTGGCACTAACGTAGTAGTACCATGACTTTATGCTTGGCTATTATGACGCGCTACTTAACCTGATATATCCATCACGCTGTGCCGGTTGCTTTAAATTAACCGACGACCTCTTGTGTCAAAAATGTGCCGCTCTTCTTCCCAAGCTTGATAATAATGTCTGCCAGTACTGCGGAAAGCCAGTGATCACAACTGTTGAAAACTGCCGGGAGTGTCGCACAAAACGACTCTATTTTGACAGCGCCCGCGCAGTTTGGGCCTTTGACGGCCTGGCCCGCGACATCATTCACGACTATAAATATAAGAACCAAAAACATCTGGCCGGAAAATTGGCCAAGCGCCTCGTCCCTTTGGTTAAAAATACTGATCTTATTACATGGGTCCCTTTATAACGAAAAAAGCAATGGGCTAGCGGATATAATCAATCCCAACTCCAGGCGAAACGACTGTCACGATTAACCGGCGAACCCAGCGCCGCCCTCCTCACCCGCAACCGCTACACTGATGATCAGAACCAGATAGATATTTTGGGCCGAAAAAAGAACGTTCGAGACGCGTTCGGAATCCGACAAACCCACAGAGTGGCCGGAGCCAAGATCACTTTGATTGACGACGTCTACACCTCGGGATCAACTGTGGCCGAATGCTCAAGAGTCTTGAAGAAAAACGGAGCAATTTCTGTGGACATCCTGACTCTGGCTCGCACCTTGCTTCATACGTGAAATCCCAGGCACGCAATGCAGCTCGGTTTTTAAACCTGTACTAAGATATAGTTTAGATCGCTTTTCAAAACTCCGATAAAATCTCAAAAGCAATAAAGAAAGAGTGAGACCAAAAAATGGCAGAGTACCAATTACAAGATTTACACAGATTTGAGAATAATACGAAAAACAATACAGCCCAGACCCACCTGCGCGTACTGAAAGAAAACATCGCCTCGGGCAGCTACAAAGTTAAGTCCGTAGACATTGCCCAAAAAATGCTAACTACACATTTGCTCTTGTTTAAGAGCGGAGAAAACAGCTAAAATTAATTCTTGGTTCTCTTAAAGTAAAAAAAGGGAATGTCTATTAAAAAACTCATCTCAAATAATTTGTTGATGTGATAGTTGGAGGTTTTATGGAAATCAGACATAGAGGAAAGAACATACATATCGACCCCGTAATCAAAGAGTATATCGATGAAAAAGTAAGCCGACTCGATCGTTTTTTTGAAGGTCAAATAAAAGAGGCTGAAGTTGAACTACACGTTGAAAAGAATCCCAGTATAGCTGAGAACAAAACAATCGAGGTCACGCTCTTTACTAAGGGCCCGTTGATCCGCGCCAAAGACACTTCGTCTGACATGCATGCCTCGGTCGATGGCGTTGTGCACAAGCTTGAAAGGCAGATCAAGAAGTATAAAAACAAAAGATATAGAAGTTCGACGGCGCGTAAAAACCATAACTCCAGGCCTCCGGAGACAAGGCACGAGACTGAGGAAGAAGAAGGAATAGTCAGGGTTAAGAAAATGGATTTTAAACCAATGACCCCGGAAGAAGCAGCGCTCCAAATGGACTTACTCGGTCATAATTTTTTTGTCTTCACAAACTCGGATTCCGAAGCAATTAATGTTGTATACAAGCGTCGGGATCAAAACTACGGTCTAATCGAACCAACTTAAAAATTTGGCCGCAACTCATTAAGTAGTACTTGTCTATAATACAAAGCCATTGACAGGTTTGCGCTACTAAGCTAGCCTAATAGCGGTAAAAGTAGATTTGATAATAGTTTAACCCAAAGTTGCACGTTTCGTAATTGGGTTAGTTACTTGATCTGGATCAGGTAACCGTCACAGCAAGGATGATAATATGGGTTCTCAATCCCAAGTAGTGGACAGGAAAGAGATTGAGCGTAGGCTTTGCCAAATCCCGGAAATTGAAGCAACCCGCGTTGTCTACGGCAAAGAGCACGAGATATTGGAGCTTCACGTTCTAGCCTCAGGCCAAAGAGCGCCCCGGCAGATAGTCAGGGATATTGAATCACTGCTGATGGCGCGCTACTCCCTCCCGATTGATCACAAAAAGATCAGTATCGCTCAAATAAACAGTGACTCCGAACCAGTGGTCCACAAATTAGGGCGTTTGAAGATAAACGATATCGCTTTCAGAATAAGAGGCGATGAAACTACTTTTGAAATTTCTCTAGAACAAAATGGTCGCCAGGAAACAAGTACGGTAAGAGGCTCTTCTTCCAAGAATGAGCGCCTTCGATTAGCGGCGTTGGCTACACTAGATGCCGCGTCAAAACTCAAGCAATCACAACTTACGTTCGCATTAGAACATTTATCAATTGTTCCAACAGGCCAAGGCAGTGTTGCCCTGGTTTTGGTATCGGCAATATCAAGGGCAGGTGAAGAAGTATTTTCGGGATCAGCGGTGGTTAAGGGTAACGAGGATGATGCAGTCATCAAGGCCTCTCTTTCCGCGATCAACCGCAAATTAGCAATAAATTAGCTTGGACCGGCATCCAAAAAGGTAGGTCATTAATCAAGGATTTTAGCGAAGCGGATAATTACTTTCCAATACTAGCGGCTTGGGAAGAAGACTTCCAGCAAAGGAGGCCCTCTTCCATGAAAACTAAAATCATTGTATTGCTTACGAGTTTAGCCGCGCTTGTACTAGGCGGCGGCGCCGGATGGCGCTGGTAGTTAGTTGAGTACGCGGGTGTCGGTCCTCTTTTTATGTAATTGGAGTCGGTAATTGGTAAGAATCTTATTGGAGCCAAAAGTGGGATTTTAAGTGGGAATCGATCAATCTTTAAGGCGAACAAAAGAACCGGCCCTCTCGCGAGAGCTGTTGATTTTCGTATCCGCATTGCTGGTCGCGACTCTTGGCCTTTTCATCTTTCTTTTTTGGCCGGGTCGCTTTTTCTTCAGTTGGCCCCAGTTTCTCTTTTTTAGTCTTGTTATTTTCTTAGCTGAGAATTTCTGTATTGACCTACCTAAAGCCGGCGCGGTTTCGGTAACATTCACGCTTATTTTAGCCGCCACAATATTATTCGGGCCGGCAATGCCGGCTCTGGCTTCTGTTTTTGGAGCCGCCATCTGGAGAGACATAAAAAAGGGTACACACCCGCATCGTTGGCTTTTCAATGGTTCACAATATGCCCTGACCACCGGAGCCACGGGTTTAGCTTACGTGGCGGCCGGAGGACCGATTCTAATAAGCTTAAACAGACCTTTTGTCGTCAATGATTTCCCCATGGTTTTATTTCCGATAACCGTGGCGATTGTTACATTTTTTCTAAGTAATACGATTCTAGTTTCAACCGTCATTGGTCTAGCGGAAGATATGTCGCCCTTTAGCGTTTGGCTGGTCAATGTCAAATGGGCTATCCCAAATTATTTCGCTTTGGCGCCATTAGGCCTGGCAGTCGCTCAAATCAGCATGACTGTTGGCTTGATAGGTGTCCTTCTAATTCTTTTACCATTGATTGTCGCGAGACAGACTTTTCAGGTCTATATGCGCCTGCGCGACGCTTATCTAGACACCGTCAGATCATTGATAGCAGCGCTTGAGGCCAAGGACCCTTATACAAGAGGCCATTCGGAGCGAGTATCGCGCTTAGCGCAACGCATTGGACAACAGCTCAAACTAAAGGAAGAACACCTGGAAACGCTCCGTTATGCTGGAATCCTGCACGATATCGGCAAGATCGGTACTGCCCGGCATATCCTGAGAAAACCGACCAGATTAACAGAAGACGAGTATCAAAGAATTAAACTTCACCCGGAATGGGGTGCGCTCATTCTCATGGAGATCAAGTTCTTAAGCAAAGTTATCCCGCCCATATTCCATCATCACGAGAATTTCGATGGCTCCGGATATCCTGACGGCATCGCAGGCGAGGAGATCCCCTTGTTAGCAAGAATCCTGACGGTCGCCGATGCCTTTGACGCGATGACATCTCCACGACCTTACCGGGCGGCTATGCCAATAGACGTGGCTTGCCGGGAGATGAAAGACTTCCAGGAAATTCAGTTCGATCCATCAATCGTACGAGCGCTATTTCAAGCTATTGACTACGACGGAGGTGAACCCGATGCCACGAAGGGACAGCTTCAATTCGATGAATCAAGCGTTTGACTCAAAGACGTATTTAAGGATTGCCATAGCCTCAGTAGGCCTTGTCCTTTTTGTCTATCATGTCCGCCTAGCTGATTTCAGCCAGATTTTATTAGCGGCCTTCATGATACTTGTAGCCCTTGTTCGCCTATTCGAAGTGGTACTTCCCCACGGAGACCGCATAAGTTTAGATGCGTCCCTTGTCATAGCGGCAATCCTCTTGTTTGACCTTCCGAGCGCTCTGACGATTGCCATAGGCGCCATGCTCATATCAACTCTCAGTCGGCAGCAAAAACCTGACCTTGGCCGACCGCTATATATGTTGGCGCAAAGGTCAATTGTAGTTATCGCAGCCGG
Organism: Actinomycetes bacterium; assembly: GCA_030598355.1. Taxonomy (GTDB): domain Bacteria; phylum Actinomycetota; class Aquicultoria; order CAJVYJ01; family JAUVQD01; genus JAUVQD01. Next base: position 1,768 of record JAUVQD010000068.1, on the reverse strand, counting down.
TTTTTGGCTAAATGGTCGCTATGTGACGGCGCCGGCGCCTTATACTTTGGATCTTCTGAGTTTTGATCTGTTGAGGGCCGCCGCGGTTTGTCTCACTTTTTTTCTGCTGGAAATCAGTCTTGATCAAGTATCAGTCAATCAGAAGCATGAATCCCCTTTTGTTCCAGCTTTTCTGGGGTCGTTGACATTAATGGGTTCTACATATTTTTCCCTGGCATCTGTGGGGGTTTTGATTTCAATGATGTACCCGTCCATGGGCATATGGAGCTTAGTGGTCTTCGGCTTGCCCCTGATAGTTGTCCACTACTCCTTTAAGTTATTTCTAGACATAAAGAATACATACAAACATACTATCTCGGCGCTAACGCGCGCGATTCAAGTCGAAGACTATCACCACAAAAGTCATAGCGAAAGAGTTGCTGACCTCTCTGTCGATATCGGCCGTGAAATGGGGTTATACGGCGACACCCTGGAACGACTTGGGTACGCCGCGATGCTTCACGATATTGGAAAGTTAGGCCTCGACATAGATTCTTTCGATGCCGCTTTGGACTCCCGCGGCATGAATAAAGATGTCGTGCCGCACGCGCAGATAGGCGCGGAGATACTTGAACAAGTCGACTTTTTGAAAGAATACGCCGACGCAGTCCGCAAACATCACATGCCTTACTCAAATAAACGAAGTATCGATTCTGAACATCCAAGAGAAGCTAGGATCATCGCTGTCGCCAACTACTTCGATCAAATCACTCAGACACCAATAGCTGAGAGACGACTAACTCCCAACCAAGCAGTGGCCAGATTAAAAAAAGAAGCCCTGCAGTTCGATCCAAAAGTCCTTAGGGCCTTGATAAATGTCCTAAGACGACAACATAAGCTGATCCTAACCGCGAGCTAGCCATGTTACTTGAGGTCATAATTTTAAGCGTACTTATTGGTTGGTTGGCCGGTGGCAAACTCACGCGCTTATCAAAAGTCAACCTGATTGGTATGAATTTATTGATATGGGCCTTTATCTTGCAATCCCTGGTGCCCTCCATCTCAGCTTTCTATGATGTCTTTGGCTACTCTATATTGCTTGTTTCATATTTTATTCTTCTGGTAGCGCTATCACAAAACCAACTCGACCTCGATATTATCCTAATGATGACCGGCGTCTTTTTGAACTTCATCGTAATTCTGGCCAACGGCGGTATGCCGGTCAAGGTTGAGGCTTTTCCTGTAGGTTTCAATGACCATGTGCATATTCAAATGACAAAAATGACGAATCTGCCGTGGCTTGGCGATATCATACCTTGGCCTTTTCCGGGTTTTTTAGGTGGTCTCGTTAGCATAGGAGACATATTTCTGGCCGCCGGAATTTTTATCCTCGTGGTCCAGGGTATGACCTATAGAGGGCGGCGACGTAACCGGCTCCCTTCGCCGCAATAAAATTATGTTAAAATTTTACTATGCGTAATATATTATCTCGCGCCCTACGGATGGGTGAAAACAAAAAATTTAAGATACTGGAACAGAAAGTGGAAGAGGTAAACGAGTTAGAACCAACCATTTCTGTTCTTAGTGACTCTGGGCTAAAAGCCAAAACAGAGGAGTTCCACAAACGCCACAGCGAAGGCGAGACCTTAGAAGAACTCCTCCCCGAAGCTTTCGCGGTCGTCCGGGAGACAGCCAAACGGGTTCTGGGCATGCGTCATTTCGATGTCCAAATCATCGGCGGCATCGTGATGTTTGAAGGCAAGATCGCCGAGATGAAAACCGGTGAAGG
>JAUVQD010000164.1 GCA_030598355.1 Actinomycetes bacterium | reverse complement strand
TTTGTTCTGGATATCGTTCAAGCGATCTACGGTCTTGGCGACAGCCTTAGCCGCCTTGACTTGAGCTTTCGTTGACCCTTTGGCCACGATTTTTTCAAGCTTTTTATTTAATTTGGTTAATCTTGATACAGCTGAGGCAAGAGCGTTCACTGCTTTCTTTTCGTTTACCTCGGAAGCTGATTCTGCAAGCTCTCTGATCTGATCCAAGGTGTCTGACTCAATTTCAGCGAGAAGCGTCAGCCTATCTACATTATTGCCTGCTACTGACTCGGCTTGTTTTCTGGTTTTCTGGTGAGCAGAAATGAGTTGACTGACAGTTTCAGTACTGTCTGTTTCTTTGGCTTCAGCAAGGCGCTCGCGTCCTATCCGCGACAAGGCTTTTACTTTTTCTTTAGGATCCAACGTAAATATGAGCTGGATTCTTTCGGACAACAGGTCAAACCAATAAAAGGAACTTCCCGGGCCCACACCGGCAGGAACTTTGCTTTCGGCAAACGCAATACCGGTGGTCAAAAAGAAAAGCGCGACGTCAAACAAATTAATTTTCTCATCAAAAGAAACTCCTTTTCGTGTGTATCATCAATAATATAAACGTGTAGCCGATATATTTGTTACAGGAAATATCGGAAAATATTGTAAAAATATGTAACATTCATTTAAATTAACCGTTAATTGAGATAGAAGATGAAAAAAGACCAAGAACTGCAGGAAATTATCAAGCGGGCCCAAAAAGGTGATGTTGAGGCCTTATCAGAGATTTACGAGCATTTCTTTGACAGGATTTATAAATACATTCTTATCCGTGTGCGAAGCAAGGAGACAGCTGAAGATCTCGCTGGTCAAACATTTTTGAAAATGTTGGAAAGACTTGCTGATTTCAAATGGCGCGGAGCTGGATTCAGGTCGTGGCTCTTTCGGATCGCTCATAACTTGGTTATTGACTGGTTTAGAGAGAAGAAAGTTGCTTGTTTTGAGATAGGAGACTTTAAAATGTTTGGAAGCGCTGAGGACTCAGCTCTCGCCAACCAGACACTAAATGAGGTCTTAGGAGCGTTCGCTTCGCTTAATGAAAATCAGCTACACGTTATCTTGCTCCGGCTAATCGGTGGTTTATCTTGTCGGGAAACGGCGCAAACTTTAACGCTGAGTGAGGCAAATGTGCGCACGCTTCAACATCGAGCCCTAGCGATCGTAAGAAAAGAATTGATGGTGAGAGTAAATGCTTAACAGCGATGAACTAGACAAGAAACTTGATCTTTTAATAGAAGGTGAATCTCTTAACGATGAAGATTCTGCGTTGTCAACGGCGAAAGCGATTGTGGAACTTCCCCTGCCGGATATTGAAAGCAGCCGCAGAGACAAGATTAAGGGCATGTTTCTTTCTGAAGCAGCCAAAAATCAGCCCACTCCTATCAAAGCGGTAAGAAGTTGGCGTATCTTGAGCGGTCGAAGAATCGCGGCAGTAGGCCTTGCTATATTTATGTCTTCGGGAGCAACGGTTTATGCCGCCAGTGGATCAATGCCAGACAGCGCTCTTTACCCAATCAAGCGTGCAACCGAAGACGCCGCTCTATTTATCGCTCCTGGTAGCTTTAAGTCAAGCGTGAAGAAAAAACTCGCGCAGGAAAGAAAAAAAGAGCATTTATACATGTCATCCAAGAAGGGAACGAAAAAAACTAAAACCAAAAATACGACTCAAGAGCCGTCGCGAGATGGTCTCAATGCCGGGGAGAATAGCGCCGTGCCGGAAATGTCCAAAAAGAAGATTGAACGACAAAACCAGATGAAAGAGCCTAACGCAAAGAACAACAGTGCTAAAACTGACAACAATAAATCACGAAAGCAAGGCAGAAGACCTGCCAAAGGTCCGGGCACGAGCAGCGCTCCCAAGAATCACCCGATTAGTCCCTAATTTGTAACCTTTGGCGCCTCATGTAGTGACTCCGCTACCTCAGCGATATAATCGCGAACGGCTTTTCCATTATTATCGCGCTCCGGGTTGCCGTCTTTATCAAGAACTATGAAAGAGGAATGATGCGTATCCGGATCCTGCTTCAGCACCGGCTCGCACCAATCCCCGCTATTTAAATAGAGTGATTTTTCATCTCCAAAAACAAGTTCTTGCTCATCGGGCACGTGTGTATGGCCAAAGACAATAAGTTTGATTTTTTTATTCGGGTGCTGCTCGCAAAAATTCTTAAAGACATGATCTGCTGCTTCACCCCAGTTAAGAGGTGTATAATAGCGCTGTATCAACGGCCCGACCGTTCGCCAAAGCCATCTTTTAACGGTCTTTAGGTCGAGGTTCCAGCTCAGGCCTAAGGGACCTGTCTTTTCACCAGTATCAGGGTGACGGCGCTGAGCAGCCCTTAAAACAGCGCCCTGAAGTGCCGTCGGGTCGGGCCCAAGGGTGCTTGGCGCTTTCCTCGCATTGGCGCGAGGAAAGAATCGAAAAAAGAACCTTGATATGGCTTCCTTGAATTTCCAAACGAAACCCAGAGGAACCATAGACCTAACCGCGTTACGTATATAGAGCGTTAAAGCAGGATCATAGTTGTGCCCATGTTCAAAATAGATATATTCTGGCTCCGTGACCGCCTCGGTTTGTATCGAAAGCTCGGGATAGCATGGATAGCTAATCTTTAAGTTCCAGAGCTTTTTGATCCGAAGGCCCCAGAGACCTAGGTCATGATTACCGATAAAATAGTACAAATTCGTATCCTGCGCCAAAAGAGACAACCGCGTGAGTACATCTTCATATGTTGGCCACAGGTCTTTGCCTTTTCCGGGCGGGGCATCGAATAGGTCGCCGTTTATAATGAACGTTGCCGTGAATGGCGTAATCCAATCAAGGAAAGCAAAGAAATGCTCTTGTTTCGTTTTACCGTTGAACTCCTTGGTTTGATTCCAAGTATCGATATGAAGATCAGAGACGATCACTGTTTTATCCTTAACCAACAAATTCCCTCTCTTTTGCAAGGTTCATTATTCGCGCGAAACAATGTGCCTATAGCATACTATATTACAATACTACAATACTGTTTGCTCGATAAACCGTTGATCAACCAAAACCCTACCCAAGATCTATTTATCACCACTACGCAGAGGATTTCTCGTTAATCGATATCTCTGAAGCCGCATAAGAACGCACATAAACAGGTTCATGATTTTTGCTCCCCGGGACAAGACATTATTCGAACTTTTTAGTGCTCGAAAAGCTGCTGGAAAAAATAAGCTAGTTAGCGCGTACGTGAGAATATTATACTTTAAGCCAAGAAAAAACATAACCCATGCCTGACACAGCTTGATTAGTCAATAAGCGCAGTATGAAACTTAACAAAAAGATGTTATTATTAAACAGCCCCAAACATTAAGTGGTTAGAGCTAAACTTAAGCGGTCGTGGGGGGCTATTGACGGTTAGTTTCTAAAGACCGAAAGAAAGCGTATTTCAATATAATGGGCTGGCAGCAATTGGATTTTAGAAAACGAGTTCCAATAGTAGTGGGATTAATAACGATTGTGATGACATTCACAATCTTTTTTCCCTTGCCAGCTATGTCCGGCGGATGGTTTCAAACAAATGCGTCCGATACTGTCGGCAGCGGTTATTGGGCGGATCAAGACAATAACACAAGCTACTCAGCGCCGCACGGTGGTTTTACGAGTTCCTCTAACTTGTGCAAAACTTGTCATGCGGTTCACCTAGCCGGCACCAGCAGTTACAGACTACTTAAAAGCGGAACCACCGATGAGACCAGAACTCAAGGAGAAGGATCTGCTGAAGGTATGGGTAACAAGATGGCAACGGAATGTATGTATTGCCACGATGCTTCAAGCGGCGCTTCCTCGAAAAAGCCATACTATATGGGAACTACAAATGTCACGATAAGAGGCGAACATACTTTGGGAGCGACAAGCGTCCCCGATAGCGATATTAACGGCGGATCTAACGACTGGGGAAACTTGGCAAACCGTGACCCGTCGGATGAGGGGGCTGTCCTGCAATGTTACCAGTGTCA
>JAUVQD010000190.1 GCA_030598355.1 Actinomycetes bacterium | reverse complement strand
GCACTTTTATAACGCCCACTATTGATCCGCTGAGCCCCAAAAACACTGCTCTGGACGAGCAAACCATACATAGAACTCTGCGCAAATATCATATCGATCCGGATCGACCCTTGATTACCCAGGTTTCTCGATATGATCCCTGGAAAGATCCTCTCGGGGTGATAGACGCGTACCGACTAGTGAAAAAAGAAGTTCCGGAAGCCCAGCTGCTTTTGGCCGCTTCTATGGCTTCGGATGATCCTGAAAGTTGGCACTATTATGAAAAAACTGCCCGCCATGCCGGCGAGGACGATGATATTTTTCTTTTGTCAAACCTTCAAGGCGTTGGAAATATGGAGATTAACGCTTTTCAGCGTGGCTCCGCGATAGTCGTTCAAAAATCTTTGCAGGAGGGTTTTGGTTTAACGGTAACTGAGGGCATGTGGAAAGAAAGGCCGGTTATCGGGGGAAACGTGGGCGGCATTGTCCTGCAGATCGACGATAACGTAAACGGCTTTCTTGTTGATTCTGTTGAGAGCTGCGCCGACCGCATTGTGAAGCTTCTGAAGAATCCAGATCTTAGGACTCGACTAGGCGTAGCTGCGCGAGAAAAAGTTAGAAACAAGTTCCTTTGCACATCCAATCTTGAGGACTACCTAAACTTGATGAGGGGATTAGCGGTGACCGAGCAACGTGGGGAAGAAAATACCGGATAGAAAAGTAATAGAGCAAACACTGGGTGGAAGAAAGCTAGTGCTTGCTTCAAACCGCGGACCGATCCAATTTGAACAAGGAAAAGATGGAAAAAGAGAATGGCGGCGTGGCGCCGGGGGCTTAATAACGGCGCTTGAGTCGGTCTTAAAGGCGACCAAGGCATTTTGGATCGCGGCGGCCATGACTAAGGAAGATTCTCAGGTCGCAAAAAGCCAAGAACTTATCGGACTCCCGGAAGACGATCCGTTTTGCTGGATTTACTTACTCGATATCCCACCGGATAAATATGACCAATATTACAATGAGGTCAGCAATGACCTTCTCTGGTTTCTAAATCATCACCTCTTTGATGTGGCCAATGAACCTACCTTTGGTTCTCGGTTTAGGGAGGCGTGGAGTAATGGCTACGTAGCGGTTAACAAACAGTTTGCTCAAACCATCGCTTCGCTCACCAAGGACGATGATGATCCCGTAATCATGATTCAGGATTATCACCTTTATCTTGTCGGCGGCTTTTTGCGCCAATTAAAGCATGGTGCCCTGCTCTTCCATTTTGTGCATGTTCCGTGGTGCTCTCCTGATTATTTCCGCATCTTACCAACGGATGTCAGACAGGCTATTTTAGAGTCGCTTTTAGCCTTGGATATAGTGGGTTTTCATTCTCGTCGATACGTTAGAAATTTCATTCTCTGTTGCCAGGATTTATTGAGTTGTCGAATAGATTTGAGACACGGCAAGGTCTACTATCGTGACCGCGTTATTCTGGTCAAAGCCTATCCTATCTCGATCAGTGTTGAGGAAACCCGGAAAATGCTGGAGATTCCGGAAGTATCCAAGAAGATAGAAAAGCTCTCTGAAATTACAGATAAATACAAACTGATATTGCGTGTGGATAGAGCGGAGCTGAGCAAGAATTTAATCCGCGGTTTTGACGCGTTCGCGGTGCTCCTTGACACCCACCCTGATCTTTTGGGCACATTGAAATTCTTAGCCTATGCCTATCCATCGCGCGAAGATCTAAAAAAGTACTCTGACTACCGCCGCGCAATTGAGAAGAAGGTTGTGGAAATTAATTCAAAATACGGCAACAGCCAATGGCAGCCAATCGATTTACATATTGATGATAACTATTACCGGTCAATCGCGGCCCTTAGTAGTTTTGACGTTTTGCTAACTAATCCAGTTTTTGATGGGATGAACTTGGTCGCCAAGGAGGCATCTGTCTTGAATTCCAGAGATGGGGTGATCGTTCTTTCGGAAAATGCAGGCGCTTACGAAGAGCTTAGAGACGGGGTCTTGGGAATCAACCCTTTTGATCTTGAAGATACGGCCAAAAAACTTTATCAGGCTCTAACGATGACGCCATTAGAGCGCGGCTTAAGAGCGGCCCGGTTAAAAGAAATTGTCAAAAGGAACGATGTGCTGAAGTGGCTACGCCACCAACTGCGCGATATTGAAAAAGTATCGAGGACTTAAACGCTGTCACGACGTTCGCGCGCAAGCTCAACCAGCCAAAGAAAAAAGCTCTTCACCTCTTCAATGGACTCGACCAAATAATCCGCGTTTTCCTTGAGGGCCGCCGGTGATTCTTCATTGACAACGGCGACACAGATAGAGGACATTTCTCCTGTCTTTGAAGCATGTTTGAGAGCTCTAAAAGCGTCGACATCTGTTGTGTCGTCGCCAATATAAATAGCTTGGGCTAGCCCGTTCTCCCTGACTACTTCGAGCACAGCCTGGCCTTTATCGACACCCTTTGGCCGAATCTCCGTCACTTCGCGGCCGTTCTGAAAGACCAAATCGTTTTCGCCGGCCACCCGAGCGGCGAGCAACTTAATCTCCTCTTTCGTTTGAGGGTTTCGGGCGTTTCGATAATGAACTGCCAGAACCAGATCCTTGTCTTCTATGAATATCCCGGGATCGGCCGGCAGATGGCTCTCTAGCTCGGACTTAACGAAGGCGATGCGGCGACCCGCGTCCTCAAGCCCCGAGCTTTTGATTGTTTTATTATTTTTTCGTCTCTCAAAACCATGGTTGCCTAAATAGAGCAGGTCGTCTTCGCCCACCAGGTTTTGCACTTCCTGAGCTCTACGACCGGAAACGACGACAACCATTCCATACGCTTGATTTAATTTCGTGAGAGCTCGGGTCATCTCCGGCGCGACAGTTGATAAATCAGGATGTTCTTCTATCTCACTTAAAGTGCCGTCGGCGTCTGTAAAGATACCGATATCGTTAACATCAACCAGCTTTTTACTTAATTCGGTGAAATTACGCGACAGCAATTGTCCTGCCAATTTGAGCCCCTCGGTCTGTCTCCAACAAGTACCTTTCTTGTCAGTTTGCACATGATAAGGCGAGAAATCAATCGTGTCGTAAACGTTACTTGCGTCGTGACGAATTTTTCTTTAGCATTACAGTTCGGTTGAGGCAATATATATGAGCAACCAGCTTTTCCCTAGTTCCAAGCAATCTTAAACGATCTTTAACCGAAGACTAAGCAATCCTGAAGACGTTGCCGATACTTAAAAGACATGAAAACAACATACATAGCCGTCATAAAAGTTATAGTGCTTATAGCCTTTCTATCCTGTGCTCTAGGGGTCGAACTAGTAGCTGCTGATCCTGATCCGATGGTGCGGGAGATTAACAAGCTTACCGAAGAGATAGATAATCATCAAATTGAGCTTGACCGAGTTGAATTTCAATTAGAGTCAACTACGAAAGATATTATTAAAACTTACCAGCAGCTAGACGCCCAAGAGGCTTCACTTAAAATACAAAAACAGGCCCTGAATTCTCGTCTCGGACAAGTTTACAAAAACTACGACACGATGGTGCTCAGTATCTTTCTTGATTTACACGACTTTACAGACATCTGGAAGAAGCTTAACTTCTTGTCCATAATCAATGCGCACGATAGCCAAATGCTAAAGGCAAATCGGTTACGGTTGGCAAAGAT
>JAUVQD010000063.1 GCA_030598355.1 Actinomycetes bacterium | reverse complement strand
CAATAAGTGACCTGTCATCGATTTTGTCGAGCTTATCAAGAGCTCGTTCACATGCTCGCCAAAGACTTTCTTCATTGCGAAGGTTTCCAGCTTATCATTGGCCATCGTAGATGTTCCGTGCGCATTGATATAGTCGACTTCTTCTTTCTTTATACCCGCTGCCTCAACGGCTAGTGACATTGACCGTATGGCACCCGAGCCGGTCAGCTCCGGTGCTGTAATGTGGTAAGCATCCCCCGTTGCGCCATATCCGATAATTTCAGCGTAGATATCTGCTTTTCTCGACAACGCGCTCTCCAAATCCTCAAGGATTAGTATGCCGGCGCCCTCGCCCACTACAAACCCGTCACGCTTAGCGTCAAAGGGACGCGATGCACCAGCGGGGTCATCATTCCTCGTGGAGAGAGCCTTCATGGCCGCAAAACCAGCTATGCCAAGAGGTGTAATCGGCGCTTCGGCTCCACCGGCGACACAGATATCGGCCGCCCCTCGCTTAATAATCTCAAACGCTTCACCAATTGCGTGATTTGAGGTTGTGCAGGCGCTTACCGGACAAAAGTTTGGTCCTTTGGCCCCAAAATATATGGAAATCTGCCCCGAAGCCATATTCGGAATCATCATAGGGATTAAAAAAGGACTAGTTCTTCTCGGCCCGCGATTAATAAGAATTTTGTGCTGATCCTCGAGGGTTCTGAGTCCACCGATACCCGATCCGACAATAACGCCAACTCGCTCCGGATTGGCCGCGATATCGAGGTTCGCGTCGCTGATAGCTTCGCCAGCCGCCGCGATCGCGAACTGAACGAATCTATCGAGGTGACGGAGTTCCTTTGGTTCAACCTGACCCGAAAGATCAAAGTCTTGAACTTCAGCCGCGATAGTAACTGAATAATCAGTTGTATCAAAGTTGGTTATTTGGTCTACTCCAGAATGACCGCCTGTCAATCCCGCCCAAAACTTCTCTTTCCCGATACCAACGGGCGCAACAACACCCAGGCCGGTTACGACGACGCGACGCTCATCTGTCATTACTTTTTGATCTCATCTAGGTACTTAACAACTTCCGCTACAGTGGTGATCCGCTCTGCGTCCGCGTCAGGTATCTCCACCTCAAACTCTTCTTCTAACGCCATAACCAGCTCAACAACATCGAGGGAGTCCGCGCCAAGATCATCTATAAAAGACGCTTCCACTGTGACCTCACCCTCGTCTACCCCAAGCTGATCGACGATAATGTTTTGAACCCTACCTAGTGTTTCTGACATAAACGCTCCTCTCTAGCCCTTGCTTTACTTATCAACCGACTCTCACTATCACTCTATTAACTTACATCGCCAGGCCGCCGTCGGCCACCAAAACTTGCCCGGTTATATACGAGGCCTCATCGGAAGCTAGCCATATAGCGGCGTTCGCTATTTCCTCTGCGGTGCCAAGACGACCTAAAGGTATCCGATCGATTATAGATGATTTAATATCCTCGTTAAGATTTTCTGTCATGTCTGTCATTATAAAGCCCGGCGCTAAAGCATTCACTCGCACATTTCTCGCCGACAACTCGCGCGCGACACTTTTTGTCAGCCCGATCAGTCCGGCCTTAGCGGCGGCATAGTTTGCCTGACCGGCATTCCCGATTAAGCCAACGACTGAAGATATATTTACCATCGATCCTTTTCTCTGCTTTATCATTTTTTTTGCCGCGGCCTGAGTACAATTGAAAGCGCCCGATAAGTTTGTATTGATTACCTCGTCCCAATCTTCTTTTGGCATTCTCAATATCAGACCGTCACGTGTAATGCCCGCATTGTTTATCAAGACATCGATCGCCCCAAACTCAGCTACCACGTCTTCAACCAACTTTGAGGCTTGCCCATGATCGCTCACGTCCGCCTGTACCGCTTTGGCCTGCCCGTTTAACTGCTTTATTTTTGCGACAACCTCCTCGGCCGCATCTGCTCCCCGCACATAGTTAACGACGACATTAGCGCCAAGAGCCGCCAATCCAAGAGCAACGGCTCTGCCGATTCCACGAGATCCGCCAGTTACTAAAGCTGTCTTACCGTTAAAGTCCATATACAAGCCCACCTCTCTAAGACAGTCGCTTCGTACCATCAATTTAGATATATTTAAAAAGTGTCTTTGTCAACTATTTTTAGAAGAATATTTTGCAACATGACTAATAATAGCCTCACGAGATATCCTTTTGATTAGACCTGAAATAACTTTGCCGGGCCCGATCTCAACAAACTCCTCGACGCCCATTTTAATCATATAATCAATCGTTTGGCGCCAGCGGACAGGATTGACAAGTTGCCTGGACAAAGCCCTTCTTATATCTTTTGGCTCTTCCACCACCTCAGCGATTTCACTACTCACTATTGGTGCTTTTGGCCGGTGGAACTCGATTCCCTCCAAGAACTCAGAGAACCCCTCGGCCGCGCCTGTCATTGCCTTTGAGTGAAAAGCACCCCCGACTGCCAGTTTCAAAACCTTTTTGGCGCCCGATTTCTTAAATATATCTTCGCTCTTTCTCAAAGCTTCTTCATCGCCCGCTACAACGACTTGGCCCGGACAATTGAAATTCACCGCTTCTAAATTAGCATTCGCTGATATCTCGACAACTTCCCGGTCTTCAAGACCAATAATTGCCATCATGCCACCCTTTTTGCTAGCAGCGGCCTCGGCCATTAACGCAGCCCTTCGACTAACAATGGCCAAACCTGTTTCAAAAGAAAAGACCCCGGCAGCCTCGCAAGCCGATAGTTCTCCGAGGCTATGTCCGGCAAAATAGCTTGGTTTAACATTTTCTCTACCAACAAGGCTCCATAAAATGTGATTGGCCACAAAAATAGCTGGCTGGGCATGGATTGTCTGATCAAGCTCTTCCTTCGGGCCATTCATCATAAGATCAGATAGCGGATATTCACAGAGCTCGTCGGCGACCTCTAATAACTTCTCAGCCTCAGACGTGCCCTCCAAACTTTCTAGGCCCATCCCAACACGTTGGCTCCCTTGGCCGGGAAAGACCGCAGCTTGAATCATTACCCTTTGGTTTCGCCTAATCTTGACATGATTTTACTTGCCCCAGTGGTAATCTCTTCGATGATTTCAGCGGCAGTTTGCACTTGTTTGACCATGCCGGCCCCCTGGCCACACATGACGCTGCCCCAGCGGGTATCCCCTTCAACCATGGCTAGACGCATCTTCCCGGTGCCTAGTTTTTCAAGCGCGGCTGGATCATTTTCAGCATCCAAACGCTCAAGTTCTCTTGATAATCTGTTTTTCATCACCCGAACAGGATGTCCGGTGCAGCGACCGGTCACTACCGTATCACGATCTTTTGCATGTACGATGCAATCCTTGATATTTTCGTGAATCGTCGTCTCTGAAGCTGCAAGAAAACGGGTTCCCATCTGCACGCCTTCGGCGCCCAGCGCCAGGGCCGCGACCAACCCTCGCTCGTCGATTATCCCGCCAGCCGCCACCACGGGAATATTCACCGCTTCAACCACTTGGGGAACGAGGACCATCGTTGTCAGCTCTCCAATGTGACCGCCGGATTCCGTGCCTTCAGCTACCACGGCGTCGGCGCCTGTCCTTTCCATCCTCTGGGCAAGAGCCACGCTTGGAATAACCGGCATAACTTTAATGCCTTTTTCTTTAAAGGCCGGGATATATTTGCCGGGATTTCCAGCTCCCGCGGTAACCACCGCGGGTGGGTCATTTAGAATGACATTAATTACGTCGTCAATATGAGTGTGCGTTAACAAAAGGTTTACGCCAAATGGCTTGTCTGTTAACCGCCTAGTTTCTTCAATTTCAACCGCTAGCTCCTCGGACGACATACCGCCACAGGCTATTATTCCCAGGCCTCCAGCATTCGACACTGCAGCAACCAAAGGAGCTTTTGATACCCACGCCATCCCACCTTGGATTATCGGGTACTCAATGCCAAAAAGATCACAAATAGCAGTTTTTAACATATGGTTGCCCTTCTATTTGGAAAAATCAGATTGTCCGTCAATCGATTGTAATACAAAACACGCTCTCCCAACACCTTTAGTTAAGACCATTGGCGCCACCCCACCTAATGACAACAGCGCCCCATGTGAGGCCGGCTCCAAAAGCCGCTAAGACCAGAATGTCGCCTCTCTTAAGCGATTTGGCCTGATAAAGTTCTTCCAATACCAGCGGAATTGAGGCCGCCGAAGTATTTCCGTGTTTCGAGATATTAGTCGCTACTTTCTCCATCGGTAACCCTAACCGCTCAACAGCAGCCTCTATTATTCGCTGATTTGCCTGATGCGGAATAAAATGATCGACATCATCTATCGTGAGACCAGCCGTGGCCAAAGCTTTTTCCACGCTTTCAGGTAAGGCCTTCACGGCAAATCGAAAAACATCGCTTCCCTTCATATGAATAGTTTGCAAATTATCATCGACTACTTTCTGGCTACACACCTGACCTGAGCCACCCGCTGGGATTTTTAGCATATCGGCCCCGTTTCCGTCAGCCGCGAGATAGCTCGACAAAAGACCAAACCCCGTCTCTGACTTTCTCAGAAGAAAAGCCCCGGCGCCGTCGCCGAAAAGGACGCACGTATTTCTGTCTTGCCAATTAACCAAACGCGTTATCGTTTCAGCGCCAATCAAAAGAATGTTTTGAAACGTTCCGGATGACAACAGACCATCAGCAACAGTCAGACCGTAAATAAAGCTAGTGCAAGCCGCTTGAAGATCGAACGCGGCAGAAGCGGATAGATTCATTTTCGCCTGAGCCAGACATGCCGTAGACGGCCAGATCATTTCCGGCGAACCCGTCGCAACTATAACTAAATCGATATCGTTCGGGTCAATTTTAGCGTCTTCTATGGCGATTAAGCCTGCCTTAGCCGCTAGATCCGACACTGTTTCACCGTCATCAACTATGCGCCGCTCGCTTATGCCTGTGCGCGTGACTATCCAATCGTCGCTGGTATCAACGATCTTTTCGAGGTCGGCATTGGTTAATACCTTGTCGGGTAAATATACGCCTATTCCAATAATGCCAGCGGACATTGTTTATCCTTTTTTGGGACTCAGGTTCTTCTCGATCTTTTCTGCAACGTCGTGCTTTGCGGTTTGAGCCGCTGTATTGATAGCATTCGCAATCGCATTTGACGATGAACTGCCATGAGCTATTATAACTGCGCCGCTAACACCAAGGAGCGGTGACCCTCCATAACTTTCCGGGCTAAGCTTGCTCTTCATCTCTTTAAATCGTGAAAACAGGAGCGCGGCTCCAATCTTTGCCTTCCAAGATTTGCCAACTATGCCCTTGATCTCTTCGAATATGGCTACGGAAATGCCTTCCATCAACTTAAGAGTAATGTTGCCGGTAAACCCATCACAAACAATAATGTCGGTTAAGCCTTCAGGTAGGTCTCTGCCCTCGACATTACCATAGAACTTCAAGGAAGAGCCCTGAAGAAGCTCATGGGCTCGAAGAGCCAGAAAATTTCCCTTACTGCTCTCTTCGCCTATGTTTAGCAAGCCGACACTTGGCTCGGGAATCTCAAGCATTTGCTCCATATAAACCGCGCCCATTTTGGCAAATTCCAATAGATTTTCAGGCCGGCAATCAGCGTTGGCGCCGACATCCAGCAAAAGCGAGAAGCCTTTTCTCGTCGGAAAGAGCGTTGCTATCGCCGGTCTATCAACCGCTCCCAGCCTACCGATAATCAGCAAGCCAGCTGCAATGGACGCGCCTGTATTTCCTGCCGACAAAAGAGCGTCTGCTTCGCCCTCCTTGACCAACTTGGCCGCGACAACCAGGGACGATTCTTTCTTCTTTTTGATGGCCTTCACGGGGTGTTCATGCATACTAATGGTCTCTGAGGCGTGCTTGATAAGTATATTGCCCGGTTGATCGTTCAAGTGCGGCTTAATCGCCGCAGCGTCGCCAACAAGAATAATCCGCAAGCTCGAATCCTGAGCGGCCATGATCGCGCCGCGCACATTTGGCTCGGGCGCGTCGTCACCACCCATAGCGTCAACCGCTATAGTTATCGGCTTCTCTGAGTCTAAACCCATTTTACAAACCCCATGCTGGAAAAACGGAAGGATAAGTACATTACTTTATGATAAATGAAGAGAAGATGATGAGCAATGTCTCTCTTACAAAACTATAGCTTGAAGCAATAAATAGACACGCGATTTTTTCTAGGCGGCCCGCAAGTCGTCTTTCTGCTCCAGACGATCTTTTTGCGCCTCAAGTTCATGAACCGATGTTGTACCGATGAACAGGCTACCGGGCAACCACAAGATAGAGAAAATGGCAGTTGAGGAAAGACTTTGAATCTGCAGATAAGACGACGTCAAATTCGCCGCCGCGATCAAAGACAGACCTCCTGTCAGCAGGATCCAGGTGCGGCTGTGGGCTTCGTATTTTAGCGTGACCAGCGTAAATATGAGCACTATAACTAATAAGATACCTTCAACACTTAACGTCAGCTCAAGGACTTTTTGAAATATCGATGTATCTGAGCTGACGAGTGGCGCCGCAATAAGTACGATGAAATCAACGACTAAAACCCCTATAGCAAATATCGCAACAACCACTGAAATCCCTGTAGGGTTATGGCCAAGCTCCCATTGACTGCGGACGGCGCCGATAATCAAAAAAACATAGCCGACCATCCAGAGGACCCCCGCTATGGGAAATGAAAGCAATCCCGTTGTTTCATGTACAGTGACGACCAGCGCCCGATCAACCATAAGAATAGGCCAAGACTTATTGCCGCCCAAATTCGCCGATCCGGACTACCTCGCTTGAGACGCGTGGCGACAATGATGGTCGCGAAGGCTGTCGCTAAAACCTGAAATGACTGTAATACTACATTTCTGGACGCGACTGAAAAGCCGGTCGACAAAAAAATGATGACAGCCAGGGCAAAAATTGCCAACGAACTGATCGTGGCTATTTTGGTTTTACGATAATTCATAGTAATTTCGTACCCAACTGGGAATATTTCAAGATCGGGTTTTTCTAGGCGGCCCGCAGCTCATCTTTCTCCTCAAGGCGATCTTTTTGCGCCTCAAACTCGTGGACCGATGTTGTACCGATCGACAAGTAGCCGGGCATCCACATGATCGAAAAAGCCGCGATTGTTATCAGATTTCGAATGGGCTGGTAAACCCAGATCAAATTTGCGACCGCGATCATCGCGAGGCCTCCGGTTAACAGCATCCAGGTCTGACT
>JAUVQD010000258.1 GCA_030598355.1 Actinomycetes bacterium | reverse complement strand
AGTAGCGAGAGAAACTATGAAGGAAGTTAGGACAAGGATCAACATATGTCCTATCAAGTAAAGCTTGAGGTTTTTGAGGGGCCGTTTGATCTTCTTCTCAATTTAATTTCAAGACATCGCGTCAGCGTTTATGACATTCCGTTAGCTACAATTAGCGAAGAATATTTAGATTATCTAAATAAGATGCGACAGCTTGATCTTGAAATTGCCACAGACTTTCTTTTGGTTGCGGCGACTTTGTTGGAGATAAAATCAGCAGGTCTGTTGCCAAGACCGCCTTCGATTGAGGAAGACGACGTGGTGACGGCCTTTGAGCAAAGGCAGTTGCTTGTAAGTCGTCTCATAGAATATCAAAAATACAAAAATGCCGGCCTCTCTTTGGGGGGCAGATTAAAGGCAGAAGCACTTTTCTTTTCGAGAAAAACAGGACTCGAGCCCGAATTTGGTCACCTGTTACCTGACTTTTTGGCGGGGGTCGATCTGGCGGAGCTCGGGCCAATGATAAAAAAAGTGCTCGATCGCGAACGAGTGCGCTTGATAGACTCCGATCACATTGCTACTATTAAAATCAGCCTCGAAGTAAAAATAGAGGAAGTATTGGCGAAGCTGTCAAAGGCCAGGCGCATTGGTTTCACAAAGCTCACAGCGGGCGCTGGGCGTGCCGATCTAATCGCCACTTTCTTGGCGTTACTTGAACTATACAAGCAGGGCAAAGTTGATATTCAACAACCTACAACTTTTGGTGAGATTGAGATAGTAAAATCAAGAAGTAACTAATGGCTGACAAAGAAATTAAGAAAATTCTAGAATCGCTATTGTTCGTCTGTGACGAGCCATTGACAGCCGGCCAGGCAGCCAAGGTTTTGGAAAAAACCGAAGGCGAAACCAGGGCTGCTCTTGACGAGCTGGCCAAAGATTTTGTCGAAGCTGATCATGGCATCCAGCTGCGTAAGGTCGCTAACGGTTACCGGCTCTATACACACCCGGCCAACGCGCCTTTTGTGGAAAAACTAGTGGTCAGTTGGGATAGTCGTCGGCTTACCAGGGCGGCGCTGGAGACATTGGCGATAATAGCGTACAAGCAGCCGATCACAAAAATATCGATCAGCTCAATTCGCGGCGTAAATTCCGATGGTGTTGTTGCTTCTCTGACCTCAAAAGGTCTTGTTAAGGAGATGGGCCGGGAAAAAAGTCCCGGTGCTCCGATACTGTATGGGAGCAGTGAGATGTTTTTGGAGAAGTTTGGCCTCTGCTCACTTGAAGATTTGCCGGCGCTTGAAGAGTTTGAGCCAGACTCAAATTCAAGAGCGGAGATTGAGGCCGGGCTAGGCCGGTCAAATCCAATAGCGAAAAATTAAATGGCAACTGAACGCTTACAGAAAATAATGGCAAAAGCCGGCGTTGCTTCACGAAGGCAATCTGAAGAGCTGATTCTGCGAGGGCTTGTCAGCGTCGATGGAAAAGTCATTCGCGAGATGGGCGTTAAGGTTGACGCCGATGTCAATGTTATCGAGGTAATGGGAAAAGTCATCTCCATTGAGGCGACTAGAAGCTACGTTGTCTTAAATAAGCCGAGAGGATTTTTAACCACAGTTACAGATCCATTTGGAAGACCGACGGTTATGAAACTGATCGCCGGGGAAGAACCAAACCTCTTTCCAGTTGGTCGCCTTGACCTTAATTCTGAAGGGCTGCTGCTTCTGACCAATGACGGTGATTTGGCTCATCGAATGACGCATCCGAAATATAAACTGCCCAAGACGTACGAAGTAACTGTCAGAGGGTTTCCGAATACAGAAGCGGTTTGGAAGCTAAGAAAAGGGGTCCTTATCGATAGTGGGCTGACCCAGCCGGCCGTAGTTCGTATAAAGGAAAAGCGCGAGCGCAACACGGTGCTTGAGGTAACGATCAGCGAGGGTAAAAAGCGCCAGGTGAGGCGAATGTGCCAAGCGGTAGGGCACCCGGTTCTCAATCTTAAGCGCGGCGTCATCGGGCCAATTAGATTAGAAGATTTAAAGCCCGGCGAAAGCCGGCCTCTTTCTAGCCAGGAACTATCTGATTTAAATCGAGCAGTAGGGCGGATATAAAAGCCAAACTTGTAAGTTTGGCTTAACATACATTTAACATTCCGGAAAACAAACTGAAACTTATTGTTGGTAATTTCTTCTTATAGTTTCTTTGTCGATTAAAATTCGGCTGATCTTAGGAGGAGTTACCGTGAAGATAAGAAAATACTTCGTCGCGATCGTCATGTTCTGCACGTTTCTGGGATTGTTTCCAAATGCTGCTATTAGCGCCGAGCCAAGTAATGAGATGGTTGCCATCGATACCGTGTGGACTATGGTCGCGGCGTTCCTCGTATTTTTTATGCAAGCGGGCTTTTCTTTCCTAGAAGCGGGCCTGACGAGGGCAAAGAACGTCGGTAACATCATGATGAAAAACGCCCTTGATTTTGGTATAGCGTCAATTTCTTATTGGGCGATCGGTTTTGCCATCATGTTTGGTACGGGTAACGCTCTGTTTGGAATGAGTGGCTGGTTTGT
>JAUVQD010000169.1 GCA_030598355.1 Actinomycetes bacterium | reverse complement strand
TAGTCCGCGTTCCCGATGACAGCGACATCAATCCCGCTTTTCCGCAAGGCCGTTGCCAACAAGCCTACCTGTGCCCGGTAGCCGGTCTTTTTGTTGAGCTCACCTAGCTCTTTAAAACGACTTGGATTGAGCCCTCGGCCGGAATCCGCGCCGGCATCAGCGCGCGTACCTGCTGAAATTGTCGCGTATGAACGGACGCTGGTGGTTCTCGGGCCGGCAGTACGATTGATAAGCAAACCAGAGGCACCTTCTTTGGCCAGCTGACTTAAGTTTGATGGTTGAGCCGCTGCCAGTTCAGCCCAAGTGACTCTGTCGATAATAATGATGACAGCGCGTCTGTCTATGGAAAGAGCGCTCGCGCTGCCAAGAAACGCAAAACTCACCAGAGCGACAACTATAAAGAGACGAATCAGTTTTCTTCTCAAAATAAACATTGATCAAAATAATATACCACCGTGAAATATCTCACCATCCCGCATTGTATTTTGAGTGACTGTAATACCTGAAAAAGGATATATAAGTACTTGATATAAAAGTAATTGGCAGTAGGGAGAGTATTAAATTGCACTTTCACGCCGAACCCGATCGAAAAGATCAAATATTTGAACAGACGGATCCAAAGACTCAACCAAAAGAACGGCAACTCTACCACACGTCCACCAGATTCAAGCTGCTTGTTGCTGCAATCATCGGCTTCGAGATTCTATTCATCGGATTCACAAAATACCAGTCGATTCTCACCGGTGTAAATCTTTTCACTGAAAACACTTTCTACACGCGGGTGTCAGCTGTGCAAATTAGCTTAATAGCAGCGACCGCCCTGATCAATAGCCTCTTGACCGGTGAGGGCGGATTGCTGAAAAAGCCTTACCTGACCTGGCTGTACACAGCAGCCTTCACTACATTTCTGGGATTTGATGAAACATTTGAGCTGCACGAAGCGATATCTAAATATTCCGGTGAAATCTTTCGATTGATCGGTCTGCAAGTGAAATCATCTCTCTGGGATATCCCATTATTTCTCGGCTATGCCGTCATCGCCTACTGGCTTTGGTACGGTTTAAAAAAAGATATGTCGGTTGTCCCTTTAGCCCGATTATTTGGCTTTATCGGGGTAGCTATGCTGGCCTTAAGTATATTTTTCGACATTGGCTTGCACAAAGTTGTTCCTATCGTCTGGGAAGACGGCTTCAAACTGCTTGGTTTCCTGTTTATTTGGCTTTCCTTCCTGACCGTTACCATATTTAAGCTGCGCTTTAGAAAAATATCGTCCGTTTAACGGAAGACGGGTTGCCGTTGTTGCGGCGAGTCTACTGTCTTGATAAACTAACCGCATGCTAAGGAAATTAAGTTTGATTCTGTTTGTCCTCATCTTATTCTTCTTAACCGCAACTATCGGCGCTGCCGAGTTAGCTGACAATAAAGAATCCCGACGAATCATCTTTATCGCGCTCAGCGGAATAAGCGCTGAAGACCTAGCTACCGGCGACTTGCCGAATATCAAAGACAACTTGACGAAAAATACAGCTGTTGGTTTGATGAATTCTAGAGCGGGCAAGGGTGCTCTAGATAGCGCCAGCAGCTATCTATCAATTGGAGTTGGAGCCCGTGCCCGGGCCGGAAAATTTGGAAACCTGGCAGTCGATAAAGGGGAAAGCGTTGAGTTTCGGGGGTCAGAACGATCGTTCCCAGTACTTGGCTTGAACCAAGTGTTGAGCCCCAGCTTTCCTGAAATGTCCCGGTTGAATTCGAAATTATCGTACACTGCCATCCCTGGCACCCTTGGTGACTTACTCTCGCAAGCCGGCATCAAACGCGCGGTCTTCGGAAACACTGACGCTTTGGGCAATTATCACCGGGAAATTAACTTGATTGCTATGGATACCAATGGTTTGACTAGCCAGGGATCCGTAAATAGAAAAGTCAATGACCCCGACAGTGCCTTCGCGGCCATCGAAGAAGGCCTAAAAGGTAGCCAGTTTGTCGTTCTAGAGTATGGTGAGGCCGCCGGCATCGGATATTTGCGTGATTTTCTGACAGACCATCAAGTTGAAGTTCGGCGGAAAAGATCATTACGGGATATTGATGAACTCTTCGGCAGGCTGTCAAAAGCTTTTTCAAATAAAGAAACTATGATAATCATGGTCGCCCCTTACCCCCCGATAGAGCTAGCCAAGTCCAAGCTCTTTCAGACGCCTATGATCATATCGGCCGAAGGATACAAAGGTCTCCTTACCTCAACTAGCACACGCTGGCGAGGCATGGTAGCCAACAGCGATATCGCGCCAACAATTCTTTCATTCCTTGGTCTTCCGACTCCCGCGCACCTGCGAGGCCGACCAATTAAATCAGTCACTGCCGACGACGCCTTGGCCGACATCGAGAATATTGAAAAGAAATCTTTTACCAACTTCGCGACGCGATCTCAATTATTGAGTGCTTTCATAACTGTGGTGATCATTATTTTGCTAACGACTACCTTGATTTTCCTTCTAGGGTCGGCAAAAACCTGGTCCGCTTATTTACAGCCTCTTTTATTGGGTCTTACCTTTTTCCCTGCTGTGGCGCTTCTTGCCAATATCATTGACTACCCTACACCGACTTATCCGTTGATAATTATCCCTTTGGTTAGCCTTGCGGCCGGTTTCGCCACTTGGTTAATATGGCGTCAAAACCCGATAGTCGCGGTGGCCGTACCAAGTCTTGTTGCCTTTTGGCTGATAATTATACAATTGTTTATCGGCTCAATATTGGAGCGAAACTCGGTGATGGGCATGAGCTCGATTATTGGCGCCCGCTTCTATGGGGTCGGCAATGAATACACCGGTGTGCTTTTGGCTACAGCCGCTCTCTCTCTGACAGCTTTCTTTACCAAGCGATCCAGCTTTAGCAAAAAAACGATGGGAGCCATAGCGCTGAGCCTCTTTTTGATCCTGACGTTCGTGATCGGGTTTCCGTCTCTAGGGGCCAATGTTGGCGGCGCGCTGGCGACTATTGCGCTCGGAATCGTGCTCACGCTGCTCCTTCAGGGAATACGTTTGACGGGCAAACATGCCCTTTTCATCCTCCTTGGAATGGGTGCAGCCGTAGGGGTTATTCTTGGCGCGGACTACTTTAGCTCTAACTCGTCGCATGCGGCTCGCGCTGTTTCATCTGCTAAAGCTTCCGGCGGAGGGCAAATTGTCAACATTATCACTCGAAAACTAGCTACGAATATCAGATTAATAAAGTTTTCTTCATGGACAAATATCTTGAGTGCTTCAGCCTTTGCTGTCATAGCGCTGAAAATTGGAGCTGCGGGAGCGTTAACGAAACTTAATCAGGACTACAGTCTTCTGTTAATTGGAATTCGAGCGATTGTTGTAGGCAGCGTAGTCGCGCTCTTACTAAATGACTCAGGAGTTGTAACAGCCGCCATTATGGTGCTATACGCGGTTTGCGCCTGGTTTTATTTGCTCCTGAATTCAAGCCGATCACCCGCTTCGCAATAGCAATTGCCACCGCGACGAATTGGCTTCCCCTGTGGATAAAGCCGGCGATATCCCGGCCCGTCTCTTTATGACCCATGTTTGTATCAATTTCGGTCACTGAAAAACCTTGTCTTAGAACATCTATCGTTAAACCTGTCTCCATGCCAAAACCCGGCTCCAGGCCACCGGCGGCTCGAAAGAGGCCGGCCTTCATAGCTCTTTGTCCGGAAAGAGGCGCTTTAGGATCTAGCGTACCAAAGCGCTTTATACCCCAGCGTGCCAATCCCTTTACAAGACCAAAGCCACCCGGACTTTTGGGGCCCAAAAAGACGGCAATTGTCATATCGGTCTTTCCCTCGATTACCGGGCTCACCAACTTTACCGCTTCGATACTTGTACGTCCGAGGTCAGCGTCGATCAATATCAAAATATCTTCATCGGCTAAATTGATTTGATTAAAAGCTGTATTGACTGCCGAGCCCTTGCCGATATTGCCCGG
>JAUVQD010000193.1 GCA_030598355.1 Actinomycetes bacterium | reverse complement strand
CCGCGGCCGCGCGGAAGAGCTTTGCCGCTCCGGCGTATCCTTCTTTGTCCGCTTGGCGCGCGAACGCCGTATATTTTCGATTGGCCTGTGATTCTCCTGCGAAAGCCGCTTCTAAATTATCTTTTGTACTCATTTGCCCTCCATTTAATAATGACCCTTATCGCTCCCTTAACTACTTTATCGCCAATGCCATTGTGTTGGCAAACACATTTTTTTCAGTTCCCTAATCTTCGCTATTTTCGCAGAAGGTGGTTTACGGTTTGCTGTTAACTTCCGCCCAGGCACGGGCTCCTAGGTTTAAAGCTACTAAAACGACCGCGCCGACTAAAAGACCAAAGGTGGCATCAAACAATATAGGGAGGGCTGCTGAAATCTGCTCAAGGGTGTGAACTATACCTTCCACCCAAAAAAGCCCGTGAACAAGAATGCCGCCGCCGACCATAAACATCGCCACCGTTCCGGCGATCGAGAGACCTTTCATGAAATAAGGGGCGGTGAGCAAAACATACTTGCCCAGACCACGCTTTACTTTCGTAAGCAGGCCAGCGCCTGACTTACGATTGAGGTAAAGGCCCCAATCATCCAGTTTAACAATACCTGCCACCAAGCCGTAAACGCCCACAGTCATCAGCAAACCTATGCCTAATAGCACCGCGACCTGGGTTCCAAATGAGGCGGTCGTTACTATTCCGAGCGTTATAACAATGATCTCGGCCGACAGAATAAAGTCAGTGCGGATAGCTCCCCCGATTTTTTCCTTTTCGAAAGAGACCATTTCCACATTATCGTCGGCAAGAGCTTCCGCTGTTTTCCGACGATCTGCCTCAACCTCAGCTTTACCGTGAGTTAATTTATGCGTCAGTTTTTCGAAACCTTCGTAGCAGAGGTAAGCGCCACCGAGCATTAAAAGCGGTGTAACCATCCATGGCAAAAGAGCGCTAATCAAAAGAGCCGCCGGTATCAAAATCAGCTTATTTTTGATCGACCCGGCAGCGACCGCCAATACAACCGGTAGTTCACGATCGGGTCTAACCCCCACGACTTGCTGGGCGTTGAGAGCAAGGTCGTCCCCGAGAACACCCACCGTTTTTTTGGTAGCAACCTTCGTCATTGTCGCCACATCATCTAATATGCTCGCGATATCATCTATTAACGCTAAAAGGCTCGTTCCAGCCATTACCACCTCCACCAGCGTGATTTGTTAGAGATTATCAGTCCAAGCGGTGAAAGACAATGCAACTTTGCTCTAGCTTGGTTTGACATCTCCCTGATTCGGGAATTCTATATATATTATGAACAAACCAAACAATTGGAAAGACTTTCAGAAGCCGACCGAAGCAGCGCTAAGAGACCGCCTTAAACCGAAAGAATACTCTGTAACCCAAGAAGACGGTACTGAACCCGCTTTTAATAACGAATACTGGGACAACAAAAGAGACGGTATTTATGTTGACATTATCTCAAGGGAACCTCTTTTTAGTTCAAGAGATAAATACGACTCAGGCACCGGCTGGCCGAGCTTTACCAAACCATTAAGCAACAAGCAGGTAGTTGCTAAAAAAGAAAGGGGGCTTTTTGCCCGCACCGAAGTCAGGAGCCAACAAGCCGACTCGCACCTCGGGCACGTCTTCCCCGACGGGCTCGCGCCGACCGGTCAAAGATACTGCATGAACTCCGCGTCGCTCAAATTCATCCCGAAGGAAGATCTTGAAAAAGAGGGCTATGGGGAGTTCAAGGAGCTTTTTGCGGACTGATAGTGATGAGTAAGACAAGAGAAATAAAAGCTGTGTGGACGGGTGAGGCAACTATCGAGGGTGCCGGCGTTCGACTAAAACGCGTATTCGGATATCCGCAGGTTGCCGAAATCGACCCTTTCCTACTATTGGATCATTTTGGTTCAAGTGACCCGGCAGATTATATTGCGGGCTTTCCCTGGCATCCCCACCGAGGGATAGAAACAGTCACTTATATGATCGACGGAGTGGTCAACCATGGAGACAGCTTGGGAAATAAAGGCTCAATTGGCGCCGGAGACGTGCAATGGATGACCGCCGGGAGCGGGATCATCCATGAGGAGATGCCCCAACCAAGTGAGAATAGTTTGAAAGGTTTCCAGCTTTGGGTCAACCTTCCGGCAGAAAACAAAATGACGCCACCTCGATATCGCGGTCTATCGGCCAATGATATCCCGGAGATTGATTTTTCAGGGGCGCGCGTGAAAATTGTCAGCGGTACTTTGGAAGGCACCGAGGGGGCTCTCACCGATATTGTCATGGGGCCTACTTATCTTGATATCAGTATGCATCCGCATAGCTCATTCGTGATACCGGTTGAGGAGAAACATACTGCCGGAGCTTACGTCTTTGAGGGCCGGGGATATTTCGGGGAACAAACGAACGCCATCTCTGAGGAACAATTCGCTCTATTAAATGAGGGTGACTCGATCAGAGCCCAAACCACAGAAAACCCGATGAGATTTCTTCTCATAGCGGGCCAGCCTCTAAATGAGCCTATTGTCTGGCGCGGCCCTATTGTTATGAACACCCGAGAACAACTAGATCAAGCTTTTTTTGAATATCAAAACGGGACTTTCATCAAAGACTAGAGGGTGTCGAGATGCTCGCTGTCGTTTACAATATGGGGCCGACCTTGTCCATCTTCGTCGATATCCAAAATTGTCACTGACGCGTTGCCTATGCGCCAATCGGTCGCCAACGGATCATCATGACCCAAGAGCCAACCGAGAAGAATATTGATAACTCCATAATGCGTAATTATAAGAACGGTTTCCCCTGCATGGCCTTCACGCTTCTCTTCAAAAAAACGCAAGACCCGCTCCTGAAACTTGACCCGCGACTCTCCTTCTTCCGGAATGAATGTAGCGAAGTCCGCCTGCTCACGCTCCATCTTCTCAAGCAGGTCGATGATTGGCCGTCCCTCAAAAATGCCAAAATCCTGCTCGCGCAGCCGGATATCTTCAACCCGTTCTAAAGAGGGAAGTCGCGCCGCTATTATCCCGGCTGTCTCACGAGCGCGTTCGAGATCGCTTGTGTATATCGCGTCTACCTTCGTGTCTTTAAGCCGCAAGCTGACTAATTCAGCCTGGGATAGACCGTTTGTTGAGAGGCGGCCGTGAGTTTGCCCCTGAACGGTATTGGACGCGTTATCTTCTGTTTCACCATGTCTCACTAATATCAATCTCATCGTAATTTGGCCATTATACTCTGTTTTCGAGATTTAGCGTTGGCTGGTTTTTTGAAAAAATCGCACTTTATGGCTAAATGTCTTTTATTTCTCAGATGGCTTGGTAGAATTGATTGTTGGTGGTGAAAGCAATGTCAAAGGTTGAAAAAAGGATAACCATACGCGGCCTGCTCTGTTTGCTGGCGCTGATTGTGCCGATTATTTCCTTCTCCCTGGCCTCGACTGCCGGAGCTTCCCAAAAACCAAGACTAGCTTATCTTCTTTCTAACACTGAGAACTTACAAATACTGCAAACTGCTCTTGATCTTACGGACAGTCACAAAGACGCGATTGAGTCTATTATCAAGGAAGAGGCAGGCGGCCTAAGAGAGCTGGATAAAGACGCGAACGCCATCATCGGGGCTGAGAGTCAGAGCCTGACT
>JAUVQD010000231.1 GCA_030598355.1 Actinomycetes bacterium | reverse complement strand
GAAACCAAAGCCATGTCCGCTATATTAAATACGGGCCATATTTGAAAATCAATCCAGTCGATGACTTCCCCGCTATAAAGCCTGTCTACGAGATTACCAGCGGCCCCGCCCAATATAAAGCCAAGGGCTATATTGACAAGCGATCCTTGTGGTTTTTGGCTTAATTTATATATGATGATTCCAATTGTGACGAGGATAGACGCGGCCAAGAAGAACTTTTGAGCTCCCGGGATCAGACCAAAAGCACCACCGGTATTCCTCACATGCGTAAAATGAAAATAGCCTTCAGAAATTGGCATTGTTTCGCCCAATACAAGCGCTCGTGTAACAATTAATTTTGAAATCTGATCTGATATGAGCACGCTAAATGCTAATAACCAGAAAACGGGGATTCTATTATTGTCAGTTGCCAACCGGTCGCTCTTCAGCTTTTTTGCACTCAATGCAGAGGTCGGCGTAAGGGAGAGCGCTTAGTCTTTTATCGTCAATTTGCTTCCTGCATTTCGTACATACGCCGAATACCCCATCGTGCAAACGGTGCAACGCGCTGTTTACGTGATTTAAGATATCTTTCAGGTTGTCTTCAAGAGATAGGTCTCTTTCTCTTTCAAACACACTTGAAGCTGCGTCAGCCATATGATCTTCATAGTTTTGATCGCCGCCCGCCTCTTGGTCAGCGGCACCAGTATTGAGGTTCTCATCGTGAAGGTGCTTTAGCTCGATTTCGAGACGTTTCTTTTCCTTTAGAAGCTTATCTTGAAAATGTTCCGCTTTGCTTTTCTCCACATCTGCCTCCAAATAACTTAAGAGTTTACCACTGCGACACATCGACCACATAGTTCTTGGTGACGTTTGTCATCTCCAACGTCATATTTGAAATTCCAGCATCGCGCACATTTTAAACCTTCGGCATGAACAATCCCTACTGACAACCCTGACAATACGGGGCTCTTCCATGGATTTTCCCCAATCTCCTCTAAATTGCAAATCTTCACTTGAGAAACAATGAAAATTGCTGGAAGCATCTCCTTGTATGAAGCTAGAAGATTGCCTAGTTCTTTTGGAGGAGACAGAAGAACTCGAGCCTCTAAAGAGCCGCCGACTATCTTAGCTGCGCGCGCCTCTTCGATGGCTTTTGTCACTTCCTGCCTGACTGCCAGCAACTGCTCCCACTCGCTTCTGGTTTCAAGCTCAATGTAAGCATTATTAAAATCAGGCATTTTGCTCAAATGAACACTTTTTTCACGATCTTCAATATCTGGCAGATAATCCCACGCTTCTTCAGTTGTGAACGCTAAAACCGGAGCCAAGACCTTTATCAATGTCTCGCATATCTCGTAGATCGCGCTTTGAGCTGAGCGCCTCTGCTTTGAAGCCGACCCCATTGTGTAAAGGGTGTCTTTTAGCACGTCAAGATAGAAGGAACTCATATCGACCGAACAAAAATTATATGCGGAGTGAAAAACCTGGTGAAGCTTGTATTCATCGTAACCACTCTTGGCCCTCTTTGTTAACTCATGAAGTTTCATCAAGGCCCACTTATCGATTGACTCCAACTCCTCGTATTCGACCATATCGGTCGCGGGATCAAAATCACTTAAACTGCCGAGAAGAAACCTAATTGTGTTTCTTATTCGCCTATATGCTTCACTGATTCTCGCGAGTATCTCGTCGGAGACGGCCACATCAGAGCTAAAGTCGGCCGAGCAAACCCAAAGCCTTAAGATGTCAGCGCCGGATCTTTCGATCACTTTGAGCGGATCAACAACATTACCGAGCGACTTAGACATCTTTCGCCCATCGCCGTCTACCAGAAAACCATGCGTTAGCACCTGTCGATAGGGAGCGGCTGATCTCGTTCCCACAGATGTCAGCATTGAAGACTGAAACCACCCACGATGTTGATCGGATCCCTCTAAATAGAGATCTGCCGGCCACGACAACTCGCCACGACCCTCGAGAACGGCCGCGTGACTAACGCCTGACTCAAACCAACCATCCAATATATCTTCTTCTTTGCGAAATTCTTTTGAACCACAATTGTCGCAGGTTGTGCCTTCCGGCAACATCTGCGCCGGATCCTTTTTGAACCAGGAATCAGCGCCCTCTTCCGCAAAAAGTTTTTCTATTTTTTCCAGAACCTGGTCTGTCGCCAATACATGATCGCAAGCTGAACAGTAAAATACGGGAATCGGTACCCCCCAGGATCTTTGACGGGATATGCACCAGTCAGGCCTGTCGGTAATCATTCCTGTTATTCTTTTGATGCTCCACTCCGGTATCCATTTTACTGTCCCAACCGCCTGCAAGGCTTTTTTTCGAAGATCATCAGTTTTCATCGAAATAAACCACTGTTCCGTAGCCCTGAATATGACCGGACTCTTACATCGCCAACAATGAGGATAAGAATGAGTTATGGTTTCTGAATGAACAAGCAATCCTCGTTTTTCAAGTTCTTCCACTATTGCGCTATTTGCCTTATTTATATGCATTCCGGCAAACTGTCCGCCTTCAGAAGTAAACTTTCCAGACTCATCAACCGGTACAGGTGACGCCAAATTATATTTGAGCCCCACTGCGTAGTCCTCTTCTCCATGACCCGGAGCGATGTGAACGCATCCGGTTCCCTGGTCGAGCTCAACAAAATCAGCCATTACAACAATTGACTTCTCGTCCTCAAACGGACGCCGGCAAACTACTTTAGATAGAGCCTCTCCCTGGAACGAAGCGACAATATCAAGCTTACGGTTGATCACCTCTTGAACGCTTTCTACAAGATCCTTGGCGAAAACGAGAATCTCTCCTTCAACTCTCGCCGCTACATATTCGGCGCCGGGATTAACGGCCACTGCCACGTTCGCAGGCAATGTCCACGGAGTTGTTGTCCAAACCAAAAGGCTTTTCGGTTCCGTAAATTCATCTAGCT
>JAUVQD010000149.1 GCA_030598355.1 Actinomycetes bacterium | reverse complement strand
GTTGCGAGCGGCAGAACTAACTTCAGCATCTCTTCCGCCATCGCCCGGATCTCCCATTGGGCTCTCTCGCATGTGCGAAGAGTAAAAAAGTGCATTAGTTCACGAGCATTCATCGTAACAACAATCTTTGTCTCGACGGCCTGAGGGATGAGGTACCTCGCGTCCTCAGCTTCGACGCCCGCCTCCAACATATTTTCGTAACCCTTTTGGGCCGCCTGAGTAATAGCCATAAACTCATCAACTAACTCAGGCTTGTCTTTAATTGCCGGGGGCACAATTATTGAAGGTTCGTTAAGTTTAACGTAACGCTGCGACTGCTGGCTGTAAGAAGCCACTCTGTGACGGACTAACTGATGCGAACAAGCCCTTGATATACCCTCGATCGCGAAGGTGAACGAAGCATGTTCACATACGCTTAGATGACCGGATTTCAGAATTGTCTTTAGGAGCGCATTCGCTTTTTCATCTGTCATCCCGTCCATGAGATCCGCTGCTCCAACAGGCGCGTAACAAAGCCTGGCGGCCGCGGCCACCACTTTTTCGGGATCGGGTGTATGAGCTAGCAGAGCCAGACTAAGCGATGCGGCTGTCAACTTTTTTTGATACCATATTTGCGCTGAAACCTCTCAACGCGCCCGCCTGTGTCAACAAATTTCTGCTTTCCAGAATAAAACGGGTGACACGCAGAGCATATCTCAACATGCAAGGTAGCTTCAGTGGAGCCTGTCTTAAACTTGTTCCCGCAAGAACAAGTAACCTCGCACTCCACATACTTTGGATGGATATCTTTTTTCAACTTTCTTCCCTCCTATAACTGGGTCTTTCCGATTTGCGACAAGAAAGATTCATTTGATTTTGTCTCTTTTAATTTGCCTATCAAAAGCTCAATCGCGGCGGCCGGGTCTAGAGCGTGTAGCACGCGGCGCAGTTTCCATATCTGTTGCGCCTCCTCAGTTGGGAGCAGCAGCTCTTCTTTTCGCGTGCCCGACTTTTCAATATCGATAGCCGGAAAGATACGCTTATCAGCCAGTTTCCTGTCTAGGTGCAATTCCATGTTGCCGGTGCCTTTGAACTCTTCGAAAATGACATCGTCCATACGGCTACCGGTATCAACAAGCGCGGTTGCCAGTATTGTCAGGCTACCGCCATGCTCAATATTGCGCGCGGCCCCAAAGAACCTTTTTGGTGGAAAAAGAGCTGTTGAATCTACACCACCCGATAAAATCCTGCCGCTAGCCGGTGCTGTCAGGTTATACGCGCGCGCCAACCTGGTAACACTATCTAATAGTATAACAACATCTTTTCCATGCTCAACTAGCCTTTTGGCTCTTTCAAGAACTAACTCAGCAACCTGAACATGATTGTCGGACGGCTGATCGAAAGTTGAGCTGATAACTTCGCCCCGGACTGATCTTTCCATGTCGGTGACTTCTTCGGGACGTTCATCGACAAGCAGCACAAGTAGAGTGATTTCCGGCGTATTGGCGACAATGCTATTGGCGAATTGTTTCAATATTGTCGTCTTGCCGGCTTTCGGCGGTGATACTATCAGACCTCTTTGACCCTTCCCTATGGGCGCGATCAAGTCGATTATCCGCGGCGCGCTCTCTGTCGGGCTAGTCTCCAGACGAAACCGCTCGTCCGGGTAGATCGGAGTCAAAGTTTCAAACGCTTTTCTTCCGCGCGCGAGCTCTGGATCTTGTCCGTTGACAGCCTCAATGCGCAAAAGAGCATTATATTTTTCGTTTTCCTTTGGGGGTCGCACTTGCCCCTCAACCTCGTCGCCGCGACGCAGAGCAAACCGCCTGATCTGTGATAGGGACACGTAAATATCCTTATCTCCAGGCAAATACCCTTTTTGACGCAGGAAACCATAGCCATCAGCTAGGATATCGAGGACCCCTCTCCTTTTAAGCAGAGCTTCGTCAACTGGCTTGGGTGGCGGTGGCTTTACCTGTGTCAGAGTTGGCTTATCTTTACCTTTATCTTTATCCTTATCTTTATCCTTTTCCTTAGCCTCCGCATCCCCGCTACCTGAAGGTGCGGGAGCCGCTGCAACAGCTGTCGCAGAAGCGGCTTTGGCTTTCTCGCCGTCTTTCGCGCCAGAGTTGGAATGCTTGCGAATTGCTTCAATCAATTCTTGTTTCTTGAGCTTTGACGCGCTCGCAATACCAAGCCCCGTTGCGATTGGCTGTAACTCTGCCAACTTTTTTTCTTCTAAATCGTCCTTGTCCAATAGTCACACCTTCCTTTGCGAAATCTTCGCATAAACTTTAATTAATCTTTGTCTAGCCTTTGTTTAGTTTTGCCTGAAGCGACTCCCAGTCAGCCAGAAAACTAGCTATACCTTTATCGGTTAATGGGTGGTGCATCATCTGCTTTAAGACCTTAAAAGGTATGGTAGCAATATCAGCACCGATTAAAGCGGCCTCACTTACATGACGAGGGCCCCTTATGCTGGCGGCAATGACCTGGACATCCAAATCATAATTACCCAGCCCCTGAACCATCTCTGCTAACGACCCCAGGCCATCGTTTCCGATATCATCCAAGCGACCAAGAAAAGGGCTGACATAAGAGGCTCCGGACGCAGTTGCCAGCAACGCTTGGTTGAGCGTGAAGACCAAAGTCATGTTTATATCTATGCCATCATTATTTAACTTGGCCGTAGCCGCTAGCCCCTCGCTTGTCATCGGAATTTTAACAATAATATTATCGGCTATTTTTGCTAGTTCACGGGCTTCTTTTTCCATTTCATCACGGGTCGTTCCCACAACCTCGGCGCTGATCGGGCCGCTTACAAGCGCGCTAATCTCAGTCAAGACTGACTTATAATCCTGTCCAGCCCGCGCAGCCAATGAAGGGTTAGTGGTAACACCACTGATGATCCCCCATGAAGCAGCTTCTTTTACTTCTGATACCACGGCGCTATCAATATAGATTTTCATGCTTAACTCAACCTCACAATCTGGTTTACGGCACTTCTTCGGCCGCGTCCGCCTTCAGTCTCTCAGGATCCAGCCCGCTCTTAACAGGGGATACAACCGACTTCTCGGCACCCTTTGGCATTACCGCTTTATTGATCACAACCTCAAGAATTTCGGAAACAGTTAGGTCCAGATTATGACTTGAGATAACTGGAATATGATGATCTTTGGCAAGAACATTTATATATTCTCCTATCTTTCGTATATTGTCAAAGTTTGCCCGGTACCTCTCAAAAGGCCTAAATCCCTCTGTCTCAAGTTCGCGAATATAGAAGTGACTCCGGTGGAGGTCTTCATCGTCAACCGCGACTACTAACGAGATAATAAAAACGTCTTCTTTGAAGGCTGAAAGATCGATAAAACCAGGAACAATATGGACACCCTCTATTATTTGATTTGTCCCTTCCTTCTTTGCCCGTTCAATGGTCGCTTTGACCCCGACCGAAACTGCCGCTAACTGTTCTCTGAAACCAATTATTATCGGATCCGCGCTTTTGAGCCTTGGTACTCTCAAGCCCTGCCAGGCATTGAATGAAGAATTGTAAAGAGCCGGCATGAGTTCTTGCGAAAAAACAGCTCTCATTACCTCTCTTATTCCATCAGTTGAAATAATCCGGGTGATTCCGAGCCTGTGCCCTACTTCAGAAGCTATCGTCGATTTACCGACGCCCGTTGTCCCGCCAATCAGTATTATCAGCGGCTTATCAAGCTTGCTTAGTTCCTGCCATTGTCTAAACTTGTCAGCGTATTCAACGCCGACACTGTTTTCGATAGTCTCCAGCGTTAATTTTCGCAAAGCCTGAATGGTAACTGTTTTTTTATCACGCGCAACTAGCTCATCTTCTATCGCTTCAGCTACTTGATAGGCTCGAGCGGGCGCTAATCCCGTCGCCATTATTGACGAAGCCATCAAGCCCTTGGAATATGGCAGCCCGTGTTTTTCGTCTTTTATTATGATCCGGCGACCACTATTTTGATTTCGCTTTTTGCCCACTAGCTCTCCTTAAAGGTCGTTTTCGCTCTTTTAGCCAACGAAACCAGTGAATCTCCCAAAGACTTAGCCTTGAGTGACAAAGGTATGTTGTCGCAATAACTGACCTGGCTGTTTTGCTCAATTCCTATCGCTGTCACCACGTCAACTGCAGCTGCTTTGAGCTCTGTTAACAATGTGTCAAATCTTCCCTTGCAGTTTGATATATCTTCTCTTAAGAGAGCTCTGTTTGACAATTGGTTGGAAATACCGACGACTTGGGCCCCAAACTTTGACTCTATCCAGTTTTTCAATACGCGATTGGCCGATTCAGGGGCTGTCGTCGTGAAGAACACTTTCTTGCCCGAGATATCCTCAAGCGGCTGAGGTCTAAAAAT
>JAUVQD010000161.1 GCA_030598355.1 Actinomycetes bacterium | reverse complement strand
TTTCGATTCTTGGCAGCTCGTAGAAGTCGGCAGCGTCTTGTAGAAGCCCGATATCGAGCCCGTAGTGCTGGGACAACTTGAGCAGTTCTGTGTCACTTGGATTCTCAACATAGATCCAGGCACTTGGCTCAAAATCGTCAAGGATTTTTAGTTCCGGTTCGCCCAGAGTTTTTATATAAGTCTTAATCATTCTCTCAAATTCCCATAATTAGATATCGGTCTCTATAGAATATAGCCAAAACGTGCGGCAAACGCTATATTCCGACGAAAACAAAGAAAAGGGTTTTGAGGGTAAATATAGGGCTTCATGTCAAAAGACAAGAACAATAAGGACAATAGCGGAGATCCCCGCAGCTCTATCCCGTCTGCGGGTTTGATCGTGGTCATCCTGGCCGCGTCGACTATATCGGTCATGGCGGGGACCACTGTTTCGCCAATCATCAATAAAATGAGGATCGCCCTTGGCGTTAGTTCGATTGCCGCAAGCTTTATCATTACCACGCATTCGCTCTTCGTAGCCCTCTTCAGCCCGGTGGTGGGGCACGTGATTGATCGGATTGGAACCAGAAAACCATTAATTTTCGGTTTGTTCCTCTACGCTGCCGCGGGCGGCTCAGGCCTTTTGATCTCATCCTACTGGCCGTTGTTGGGGAGCCGTGCTTTTATGGGCATTGCGGTGGCCATGGTTTTCGTTGCCATCACGGTAATAATCACAGATCTATTTCAAGGAACGGATCGCGCTCTGATGATGGGGCGGCGTGTGGGCGCGACCAATTTTGGCGGGGTTATCTGGCCGCTGCTTGGCGGCTTCCTCGGAGCATACTCATGGCACCTGCCTTTTGCGATCTACCTCATTGGTTTGCCGCTTGCGCTCCTTGTTCTTATGACTTTGCCCGAGACGCATCATAAGGCCATGCGCTCCGGCACCGGCAAAGAATCAATTTTAGGCGTTTTCAAGTCTGTGCCTCAGCTGATCATTGTTTACGGGCTGGTTTTATTGACTACGATGGTCTTGTTCACGATTGTCGTATTTCTTCCCCAGCTTTTGAGCGAAAGCGGGATTACAGATCCAATGATAATCGGGTTGTTTATTTCGATCCTGACATTAGCGACAGGCGCTACAGCGTTTGCTTACGATAAGATCAAAGCCGACCTGCCTTATAGGTATATTGTCCGTAGCGCGCTGGCTATGTGGACGATTGCCCTGGCAACCATTGCCCTGACTTCTTCAGAATTAATCATCGCAGCGGCTGTTGCTCTGACTGGCATAGGCCTGGGTGTCATGTTGCCGGCCTTGCTGGTCTGGGTCGGAGACATTAGCCCGCCCGCTTTCAGCGGCCGCACGATCTCGCTTATGGGCACATTTGCGTATCTCGGACAATTTCTCACTCCAGCTGTCTTGGGCCCAATCGAACCTACAGTTGGACTCCGGGGGATCTTTTTAACCATGGGATTTTTGAGCGTTTTCGTTTTGCTGTTTTTGACTTTGCGACACGAGCGCAATGTAAGAAAAAAGGGGAATTGAGGGGCTTTATTTAATCTCTTGAATTGGAAATGAATTATTAGCTTAATAAGTCGGATCTAACCTGGAGTTGAATATGGACATTAATGAGAGATCTGCGTCTCTAGCTGAGGACGATCGGATCAAGAAGACTATATCTTCTTTAGAGAAAAACGGTATCCAGCCAATTGTCGTAGACAAGGCAGATGACGCAAAAGCGAAAGTTCTTGAAATATTGCCGACCGGTGCTGAAATCATGACAATGACTTCCGTAACGCTCGACGCTATCGGTATCGCCGAGGAGATCAATGAGTCCGGACGTTATGACGCCGCAAAACCGAAGCTGTTCGGCATGGACAGAGAGACGCAAGCCTCAGAGATGCGCCAGCTTGGCGCCGCACCTGATTGGGTGGTTGGAAGTGTCCATGCCGTGACTGAAGCAGGACAAGTGGTTATCGTTTCTGCCACGGGAAGCCAACTACCGGCTTATGCTTACGGCGCCGGCCAAGTCGTCTGGGTTGTCGGTTCCCAAAAACTGGTCGGCGATCTTGATGAAGCCATGAAACGAATCTACGAGTTTACTCTTCCACTTGAAGACGAGCGAGCCATGGAAGCCTACGGTATGCATAGTGGCGTCAACAAGGTGCTCATTGTGAATAGCGAAGCAGTTCCCGGCCGGATCACAATGATTATCGTCAAGGACAAACTGGGCTTTTAATAGCCAGCAAATGCGCCCGCTTCTTAGTTACTACCGTTTTTTATCAGTTACAATGCATCTACGGCTGCGTACAATTGGGTATTCTCTTTTTCCATCCTCTTTATTAAGGCATTGAAAATTACTTTTGTATGATCAACAAAATCACGTGGATTGTCTTGGATGTCATATACGGATTTCCACTTGTTCCGGTAAGCTTTAAGCGCCTCTCCAATATCTCCCATTTCGTTAACAAATCTCCTGGCCATAGATTTAACCTTTTCATCGGAGCAATCTAGGAGACTCGGATACAAGGATTTGTCTTCCATGACCAGATGAACTTCCAGGTGGCCCAAGAGTTCAGACAAAAGGTGCCTGACTTCAGTTGCGTCATTTGAGAGTTGGTCAATACTTAAACGTTCCGAAATATCGGAAGCCATCTTTGATAATTCATCGTGCTGGTTTCTAAAGATTGTTGTTTCGCTCACAGATCTCTCCTTATTTTCTGACGCTATCTTTTGTGTTAATTATCTAGTTATCGGCACGCAGACGAGAAACCTGAATAAACAGATAGCGCTATCAGCGAGGACGATTGACAGGTGAGCCAGTTAACTATAAGGCTTATAGCCTACTTGGCACACAAATATGGGCTTAATAGCTTGCCCTATGTCATCTCATAACCATCGAGTTTCGTTTCTTGTTTTCTTGAGCACGCGGCGCCTCTTCAATATGCCGGTCGTTTAAACCTGCATTTTTTTGTTGACTATTGGTTATAAATATTGGTGATGAAGGGGAGAATGGGGGCATAAAATGCAAGAACCAGCTAGAAAACATGAAGAACAAACAAGGCCTGAGGTGGAAAATGACAACTGGTGGGAGTCTGATAGGACAGACGCGATTGGTTGGGCTCTGGCTTTTATCTGGGGCGCCCTCGTTCTTTTGGCTGAAGGTTCTGAATTTACCAAGGATATCAGTTGGTGGGATGGCTGGGGCGTTTTCTTTGTAGGTGTCGGTGTGATAACCGTCACTCTAGCACTCTCTCGCTTAGCCACAAATTATCGAACAGGCAAAACCGGCGGCGGCGTGATTTTTGGCCTAATCTTAATTGGTATTGGCGTAGGGGATATGGCCCCGGTTTGGGTCTGGCCGCTCGTCTTGGCCGTGATCGGTATTTCAATTCTAATAAGCGCGTTGAAAAAAAAGTGAGATAATGACAGCAAATAACTGACTGATCTAGTTTCCGCCCTCAAGAGGCTAAATCGCGTTTATTAAAGCCTATTATCCCGATCACCAAGGCGACGGCAATAACAGCGATAAACGGGATAACATCGCCGACGTCTATCCCGTTTTTCAGCGGATTTATGTCGGAGTGATAGTAAAAAAGAGAGAGACGCTCATAATCTTTTGCCGCTTCCACAATTTTAGCGATGGCGTTGAAAATATATGAACCACTCGCTCGAATAGTCGCGGCCGCGACGGCCAAGCTGCGCTGGCCTGTCAGACATCCGGTTGCGAAACTAATCATCCCGCAGCTAAGCCCTAAGAGCACGCTTGTGAGGGTGACGGCCGCTAGTTTGACGCTAGAGATCGCGATGTCGTAAGCCATAGAACCCAACACAAGCGATAACCACATCATGAATCCGAGCAAGGCCGTGGACAAAACCAGAGCCAGGAATTTTTCGATCACAACTCGTTGGCGCGACACAGGATTGGCAAGCAAGAGATCCATTGTTCCCCGTTCTTCCTCACCGGCTATGGTGGAGCTTCCGAAGCCTGTGGCGAAAATAATGAACATAATCGGCACCATCAGCCCGAAGAGCTCGGCATTAAAGAAACCCGTTGGTGAGGCGATATCGGTGAGGTCTGCTCCGCCGAAAAGCGCCTTGACCGCGTCCGGCAGATTGGCCATATATTCTGCCAGGGGTGCCGCGCTCTCTTTGATGCTTGGATAGAGAGCAGCAAT
>JAUVQD010000222.1 GCA_030598355.1 Actinomycetes bacterium | reverse complement strand
CCGCCATTGTGTCCAGCTCACTCTCGAGATCGGCAGCCTGGTCGACAATGGATCGGAACAGAAAGATCGTTGTCGACACCCACAGGCCGTCGTCGGCCACATCCTGAGCGATTTCGCGTATGTGTTCCTCAGATGTCTCGCGAGTTTCCGGGTCGGTCCGCTCAGCTACTTTGACCAGTTCCTCCACGATGATCGTGCCTCCATAATGGCTTCTATTGTCAAAACAAGCTCAGTGATGATTGTAGATGACACGACAAATGATTCCAGGGGGAAAAGGTGGTTGATCGAACTCTTTAAAGCAAAATCATTCATGGTTGCTCCGATAAAAATTGATGCGAGAGTTGTTGGAATAGTGGCGGTTGGGGAAATAAGGAGAACTCGCCGATACACGCAAAGAGAAGCTGAGAAAATTCAGCATTTGGCTTCAAAAACTGGTGAGGCGATTGAGCGATTAGAGCACAATGTATAGTTTAATTATATTATTACTTGATCCATCATGACTACCTGGCTAGTGCTGCAACAAGCAACACACAATGTCTTTAGTCCAACCAGAAAATACATTTCCTATTACTCATCAGCCAGAATCGCTTAATCATACGGCAGCAATATACTGAAACATGCCTTGAGCTGTCGTAGTACCTCAATATAGTCCGGTTGCTTAAAGTTCGAATAGTGTCCCATATGACTACATGTCTAAGCAAATACTCTAGGCGAAAATGTGCACAAAAAACTGCCGACCGCAATTCTCAAGGGGCTCGAGTAAAGCGGTCGACACGTTACTGACTCCTGTTACTGACTTCACTTCTACATGTCACTCCCTTCTTTCTTACTTGATTTATACCCAATTTAGCGGATTCTTAACCTCATAATAACGGGTAAACAATTTACCCTACGTAGAGTTCGGCTTGGTGATTGGCTAAATGAATTGCCTCGCTTATGAACAGCGACGTTCTATGACTGGGTTACTCTAGCCCGTAGTTCAAGATATGGAATGCTCTTGGAGAGGCACCAGATTTGCTGACACCACATTGAGCAGTGCCCCCAGCGGAATTCGAATCCGCGCCGCCGCCTTGAAAGGGCAGTGTCCTAGGCCTCTAGACGATGGGGGCTAGTTTCTTACTTTATTACCAAAGACCGGCTTTGGCAACGTTTTCGCTGGCAAATTGTCTAATACCCTATCGTTTCCAAAAGCAACAGAATTAGGCAACGCACCTCGGATAAAATAGCCTAAAACCGCCTTTTAAGCAACCCAATATTTCAAAACCATAAGCGCTTGACAACGTATCCGGTAAAATATAGCTTTTTGACTATGCTAATAGTAGTGAGCGATTTTCACCTAAGCGAGGGCAGACGCCCTGGAAGCGGGAAATTCGCCCGCACCGAAGATTTCTTCTTTGACGATCAACTCACCCGGTTCCTTGAGTATCTGCAAAAACAGAAACCCGGTGGTGTTCACCTTGTCATTAACGGTGACTTCATCGATTTTCTGCAAGTCGGCATTACATCGAGTGAGATAGCTTCCTCGCCTTCTTTTTGCGCTCTCGATAGCCACCAA
The DNA here is from genome assembly GCA_030598355.1 of Actinomycetes bacterium. GTDB lineage: Bacteria > Actinomycetota > Aquicultoria > CAJVYJ01 > JAUVQD01 > JAUVQD01. Next base: position 1,493 of record JAUVQD010000222.1, on the reverse strand, counting down.
AAAAAATATATCTGTCGCTGGGGAGCCAAGACCGATGAGGCAGCCTCGACTTTTAAGTTGGAAAAAGTGTATGAAGGGCACCCTGTAGCTTTCGAAGCACTGGGCAACTTTCTCAGCCGGGGAAATCGGATCACAATAATTATCGGGAACCACGATATAGAATTTACCTGGCCAAAAGTACAGGCTAGATTCCGAGAACTCTGCGCGCCAAAGATGGCCGTGATGGCTAATGGCGGCAGGCTTGATTCCAGTTTAGAATTCGCGCCCTGGATCTACCTTGATCATGACTATAAGACATATATAGAACACGGACATCAATATGAGTCGCTCAACTCTTTCCGATATTTTCTTTATCCTGTCTTGCCGAGAAAAAAAGAAGAGATAAATTTGCCCTTTGGCTCACTCTTTGTTCGCTACCTACTCAATAAAGTGGAGCGTATAAACCCTTTTGCCGACAATATAAGACCGAGTACAAAATATGTGGCCTGGGTCTTTCACAACAAGCCCCTCGAAATCTGGCGATTGACTAAACTGATCTGGCAATTTGCCGTCTCAATGGCCAAGATATTCAAACGCAGCGGCAACCTATCAAAATACCGGCCGGACGATGTTGACGCATTTGAAAAAGAAACGAACATCAGAATGGCTGATATTGCCAAAAGCTATCGTCTTTCTGAAAATGTGACTAGTAAAGATCATCCACTTCAAAAAATCCAGCAACTCCACCAAAGACCGTTTAACGATGGTCGCGGTCGATTTGCCTGGCAAGCTTTGTTCACAAATCTTGACGTAATGTTATTCGTCCTAAGCGCTCTTATGGCAGTGATCTTCGTGACTTCGTTCTTATTAAATGGAAGCCAAACCATACTAATCATCGCAATTGTCATAAGCATCTTCTCGGCGACGGCCGGCGACGTTTTTTATAAAGCATCTTCCAAGATTAATAAATCGTATTTAGAAGCTGCCGACAATATCGGGCACATACTTAATGAAAACAGCATCGATGCTAAGTATATTGTTTTTGGCCATACTCATGCGCCGGAAATCGCAAAGCTGAATAATGACCGTCTCTACTTCAATACCGGCACTTGGGGGGGTCGTTTTTGACGAGGAAAAAGCGCTGATCAAAGAAAAGAAACAATTTGCTTTTTTATGCTTTCCCAAACGAAATACCGAACCTATGTTAATGCGTTGGAATGATGATCTTGGCCTTCCCGAGCATCTGCCACTTTTCGATTCCCACTAACTTGGTATAATACAAACCCAGAAACATGATTCGGGCGATTAGCTCAGGGGGAGAGCGCCTGCCTTACAAGCAGGATGTCGGTGGTTCAAATCCACTATCGCCCACACGAAAGTGGTGACCTTAAAAGCCTCAAGACAATTATTTCGCGATATTATGCAGCTTCCATCTAACAAGCGACATACGAACATTATTGTACCCTCTGAAATCTGACCAGGCGATCTGCTGATGCACGCCTGGCGCCTGGTTG
>JAUVQD010000086.1 GCA_030598355.1 Actinomycetes bacterium | reverse complement strand
TAGGTGAATGAATGCTCAATGACATGGCCAGGTGAAGAAGAGGCATGGGGTATCCTTTTAAACCATGATTCCGATGACATAAAAACCAATGCTAAGGCATTATTCAATTCTTATGACTCTACATATGAATTGACATGCCTAGGTCAAGATATCTACATTTCATTAAAAGTACGAAATATCTTCAGCAGGTCCAGTTTAGGCAAGTTGCTGGTCACCGTACTCGGTGAGTATTCAAGGCTTTCTATTCTTAGGTACTTGATTCATGCGATCGATGTGCCTCTATCAGGTCAACTCGTGCGCCCCTCGGATTTATCGGGGGGCGGTATTTTCTTGAGAGGCACTCATGTCCTTCCCGTGAATAAAATAGCTTCGCTTTTTGCAGATCACTTTAATGAGTTTCTAAGCATCGGCAAGAGTCTTGGCGGTTCACAACTCGACTATGGAGATATATCCTTAGAGCTCTTTCCTTTTCCGCGAGTTCCTATAGTCCTCATGATATGGTCGGGTGATGAAGAGTTTCCGCCAGACTCATCTCTTTTGTTTGACTCGAGCTGCGTATCACAGCTATCAACCGATATTCTATGGTCAACTGCCATGATGACCATAGAAATGATGCTGATAGATTTGAAAACATATAGGGGCGAGAGGTAACGGATCGGATCATTTTTCCCACATGGGTCCATCCTGAATTATCTTGCCGAGTATCGGACAATCCTTTTCGTGAGCCCCTTTTAGGTATCCTGTACTTAACAAGAATTCTTTGGTGATCTCTTTGCCGGTAAATTTAAATCTCTTTTTAAAAAGCTCGACCCAGTCGTCTAATAGCAGAGGATGGTTGTGATCCAGCCAAGATTTAAATGACCCATATTCGCCTTGGATATCGACGATCTTCTGAGCATTAAATATGGCGGCATTGATTTTCAGTTTATTCCTGATAATCCCGGAGTCCGATAGCAACTTCTCAATGTTTTGTTTATTAAACCTGGCCACTTTTCGGACATTAAATTCTGCGTAGGCTTTTCTAAGATTTTCCTGCTTATTCAGAACGGTTGTCCAAGAAAGCCCTGCCTGATTTATTTCCAGCACTAATCGTCCAAACAACTCGTTATCTGAGGTTATTGGAAAACCGTATTTAGTATCGTGGTAAACTCGGTGAACATTCGACTTCTCGAGATTTGCCACAAATTCACAGTATGTTTTTGGTTTTTCCAGGGTCTATTGCCTTCTGTTTCGAGATGCTCATTTTGGAATTTCTTGGTTGGATCTTAACATCCAGAGCATTCAACTTCGCAAAGCTAAGGGTTAATTTCAAGAAAGTTATCGATGCCTTCTAGTGATTCAGAAAGATCCGATATAATTCTAGTCTCTCGGTCCGCAGGCGCCCGAAACATGATCTTGTGATTAATAATATCAATGTCATATTCTTCAGCGGGGATCCCGTCAGGATCTGATTCAGAATGCCGCCCCCAATCCTGTAACGAATCGCTGAGCTTCAGCAGGAAAGGAAGTGGAGCTACTTCCGGATCTATCTTTGCGCCCCGGAACCAAGTTGCATCAAGGTTATGGATAAAGATCGCGGAACATGCAGAAACAATATCGTCCTCAAAGTGTTTCTCGTTCCAATCGACGAGATCATGAAATCGTTCCTTCTTTAATCTTCTAGGATTATGCTCATGATATAAACGGTCCAATAATCTCAAGAGACCAAGAGCACCGACAATCCCATGACATGAAGGTGCTCGATCGTGGGCTTTATGAACGTCGATTTTAAGCTTCCATTCCGACAACCGCCTTTGAATCAGATCAAACCCGTTTTCGCGAAACCAAAACCATTTTCTCTTTTTTAGCATGCCAAGATTACGTGAAGAAAATTCGAAATCAATATCGAGATAACGTGAATACGTTCCTGCCAGCTTTAAGCCGATGTCAACCGGATACGCATTATCGTGAAATAAGCCTGCCAGTTTCCACTGAAAAGGGTCAACGCTGGGCAAAACATCTTTCTCAAAGACCTCGTGATTTATATAGATTCCTAAAATAAAAAGATTCATTGCATGAACAACATGATCTCGAGGGCCGGCCTCGAGATTCGTAATCGTACGTTCTAGCTCCGCCAACCTTTCAAGAGGTTCCCAGACGTTTACGTTTGCGTCGGCTCTGATCGATCGGTGGATCATGTCCAAAGCCAAGCCTTGTTTTATCCGATAGTCCTTAGCCTCAATAAAGCGGCGCAAATCCCCAGCGTCAAGCGCATAAGGATCGCAATAATCACTCACAGCCCTGGTAAGCTTTGCGTTTATTGAAGTCGCGGACATAGTGCTAGCAATGCTCCTTTTCCCTTGGTAATGCCTCGAAAGCATCATTGGAACGGTACAATGCGCAACTCGCTCTATTGCAGTTGGAGTGAGCTCGCTTTCATTGATACCCCGAGTTAGAACAGAATGGTTTTGTCTAGAAAAAAAAGAACGTTAGATCATGGCTATAAGATATTTGGATTAACGTTTCGATGGGGCACCGGTCTCCGGCTCTTCCTGAAGGGTGCTGAAAGCTTCACGCCCAGGTCACGCCAGTATAATGTCTGGTCGCACATTTTTTTGGGAATAGGCGGTTAGGCACAATAAGTAAGAGATGGAGGAATATATGAACTACGAAGTAATAAACAAAGTTGCCACCCTCGTAGCCGTTGCTTTCGGCCTGATCGTGGCGCTCGCGTGGAACCAGGCGGTCGTGGCTATCTTTACCACGGTGCTGGCACCAGCCATGGGGATACCTGCTCTCCTTGGTTATGCAATTATTATCACGATTATTGGGATTGCGATCACTGTCTGGCTGGGGGGCATGTCCGAAAGAGCGAAGAGTGCGGCCAGCTCGACCGAGAAAGCCGACAAAGGTCAAAAAGCAGCCTAGAAAAGTCTAGCCCTTTACGCCCTCCAGCTGGCCCCCGGAGTAAATCAGTTCGATACGGTCTCCAAGGGGTCCATAGTAAAGGTAGTCCATGACGGATTGCCCGGGCAAATTAGTGCTGCGAGTGTCGCTCGGCGGGCCGAGGAGCGCTTTTGCCTCATCCATGGAAGAACCTAAGGGAAGAGTAACTGCCTTGCGAGCAAGCTCTTCGCGTTTCCACTCGCTCACCCGATTACCAAATTCCCATTCCAGGTAATTGTTGCCCGAATCTTTATTCTCACTCAGCCAAGTCTCTATCTTACCAACAAGCCACTTGGGGTCTTGCCAGGGTAGGCCCGGTCCCTTGAGTTTATTCTCATTCAAATAACGCTCGGCAACAGCCACCTTCTCCGTCATTGGCGCAGCCTCGAACTGCTCGACCCTTAGGACGTCCCAGGAGACATTCGTGATGGGCTTTGGTTTCGTGCCGATCAGGACATGTTCCGTGACCGGATCTTTCAGGATTTCGCGTTTGACCTCTATTTTTCGCCCATCCGAGTAAACGTCGTACGTCACTCTAGCCGAGCCCATGGCGCCCGCCTTGGTCACAGTGGTCTCACCTTCAAGTCGATTAGGGTCTTCTTGGGTGTCTGTGGAAAAACCGATTGCCTCGGTCGTAACAACGGTTTCGGCGATTGGCGCCGGCTTGGCTTCCTTGGTTACGACCTCTTTGTCTCCCGTATTTGCCATAGACATTGCGACAACACCTACGAGCAACACCACAGAGGCGAGTACCGCTACTTTCACGGCCAGGCTTAGGCCGTTCCACCTATTCATTACGGAGTTGATATTCGACTGATGCGAGTCTTTTGCATCATCTTCTTTTTCTTCTACCAATGAGGCTCCCATAAGCAACCTATAGAGTTATGTTGGCTAGTTCGTTTTGTCTGTATTAGCCTCGCCGAACAAGTGTCATTTTCGGGTATTACACCATGTAAACACTGTCGAGCAACATGGTTAAAGATACATTGAGATTGCCGCTGTGTCTAGGGAAAACTTAGGGGTCTCTTCGTCTATTCAAAACTAGCAATAAAAAATCCGAGGGTGCCCGCTCGGCCGGTTTGGAAAACGTCGTATCGAAATAGAATTCAGCGATTTCCGCCCGCCAAACCTTGAAGGCACGCCATAGCCCGCGGCGCCGAAAATGCCTGATAACCCTATCGGGGTTCAGCCATGCCCTAAAGAGTACCTTGGGCCGCAAATGAATAAACAGCTCGGTAAGCTTGACCCACCAAAACAGCGCCGTCGGCGACATTGACGGAACGCGAATAACTTGATTACGATAACTCCACTTTCCTTGATCCATTTGGATAATGTCTGCCGGCTCAACGGAGCGCCCCAGGCGGGTCCAGAAGTGCGGTGTGATGTATTCCATGTTGACGAAATCCGCGTCTATTTTTATCATCGAGCGAGCCTTACGCAAAACGGTTTTGGGTGTCTCGTTTTCCAACCCATACATCATGTGAATCAAGGCGACTATACCCGAGCGGCGAAGCAAGCCGACAGCCGTCGTCGATTCGCTAAGAGCATTGTCTTTATTGATCTTTCGCTGCACTTCCGGACTGTCGGATTCGATCCCCAGCGCGGCAAAGGCGACACCGGCCTGTTTGTACATGGGCATCAGATCACGGTCGCGCAAGACATCTTTGACTGTTGTATTTATATAGAGAGGAATGCCGATATCTCTCGAAATTATTTCCTGAAACAGGGCCTCGGTCGTCCGGCGATCGACACAGAAATGCTCATCGGCCGGAAATATGTGACGCACACCATAGGTATCACGCAGTTCCACAAGATTGTCCACGAAGTTCTTGATCGTGCGATGCCGATACCGGCGCCAAAAGCCCCATTGCCCACAATACGAGCACCGGTAGACACAACCGCGGCTGAACTGGACACCGGCAAAAGGACCGGAGCCGAAGAGGTGGTAGAGGTCCCAATCGACCAACTCCCAGCCAAACCGGTGGGCATCGAGATCGTCGATGGGATCGCGCAGTTCGTTAATTACGGCCTCGGAATCATCGCCGCGCCAAACCAGGCTTTTGACCGTCGAAAGATCCCCGCCCTTTCGGAGGCAGTCTGCCAGCTCAACTGCCGTGACCTCTCCCTCGCCCCGGACGATGTAATCGATCTGCGGCGCGCGTCGCATTATTTCCCGATAAGCGAAGGTCGGAAAAACACCGCCGTACACCTGAACGATTTCGGGAAGCTCCGCTCTTATGCGCCGGCTCAATGCCTCGACTGCCGGATAGCCGGCCGTCGAGGCCGGATGGCTCAACATTGCAATACCGGTATCCCTGGTTTTTAGCTCCCGAATGACATCCGCGTGACTCAAGCCCCGAACATCCGCATCGACCAGGTCGACCTCAAAGTCCGCATCCACCAGGGGTCCACCGATAGAGACTAGACCCAACGGCATCTGGTACCCCAAGCCATAGCGACTACCGATAAAGTGCCGGGGGACGTTTAGTAGGGTGATCCTGCGACCGGCCGGCCTGCGCTCGTTCATGACGCTGCCCGATAATGACGGTCGAGCTCAGAAGCGTAGACGGCGCCCAGGGACCCGGCATGCCTTTGTGACCAGCCGCTAAAACTCGTCGAACACAGCGGCCCATCATGAGTCGACAAGATATCGGCCATGAGCCCACCGATCTCCTCGCGTGTGACTATCACATCCCGCACCAAGCGATTGAGTACTTTCGACAACAAGAGCCCGGTCGCCGGATTGACATGCACGATTTTCGCGCGGGCGTGCACGCGGTTCTTAATCAGTTCTACCAGCCCTTTGAAAGAATATGTCTCGGGGCCGACGGCATTGCAGATGATATTCTCGTTGCCGTGCGCCAACTCAACTGCCAGCTTGGCGACATCGTCGACGTAAACCGGCTGCACCCGATATTCACCATCGCCGAAAATTGGGTACAAGGGAAACCTCCTCAACAACCAGGCGATGTTGTTAAGAAGAATATCCTCTTTTCCAAAGAGCACCGTGGGCCGTAAGATTGCGTACGAAAGTCCGGACTCGATCAGTGTCTTTTCCATAATAGCTTTCCCTCTAAAGTAGGAGAAAGGTGAGTCCAAGCTTGGGTTAGTGATACTAATATGAACAAAGCGCTCAACACCGGCCTCGGCGGCCGCCCTGATAAGGTTCTGCACATTGGCCACCGCCTGGCCAAAACTTATATCCCCATGGCTGAAGCGCACCCAGTAAGTGTTGAAAACGGTTTTTACTCCCCGGAGATCCGCGGCCAGTTGCTGGGGATCATTAAAATGAAAGGGGACCACCTCAGCCCGGTCTCCGAAGGGATTCGAGCGGCCGGGATGGCCTGTGAGCACTCGAAGCGTGTCCACCGTGCCGTCTTCGAATAGTCTGCGGGCAATGTACTTTCCCAGATATCCAAAAGCGCCAGTGACTGCAAAAACCCGTTGT
>JAUVQD010000132.1 GCA_030598355.1 Actinomycetes bacterium | reverse complement strand
TGTGGACTAAATTTAAGCAAATATGAGAATCTTCCAGTAACTACGAAAGAGATAAAACCCTGGCTCCTCAAGAATGAGCCAAATAAACTTGGATCACCTTCACTATCCGGCAAATCGCTTATCAATGCCGCGAAGAAACAGTTGATCAGCGCGCAAGAGACGCAGATATCTGATAGTTCAAAACACCGAGCTGAAATTTTGGAGGCCGAGAATCTCTTCAAGAGCTTTCTGGCCGACTGCCAAAAAGAAAACTTTGACCCGACAATCAACATTGGACAGCTGCGACGCGAACGCTGGCGCCAATGGAAGCGAATTCCCGCTGAATATCGAGAACATGCGCCTCAGAAAGATTTTCGGCTAGCCCCAGGCTACCTTTTTGAGATGTCCATAGGAGCGTGGAAAGATGAACTTTGCCTTTCCGTCGACGGAAGTCTTTATAAACACCAGCTCAACGCGCCCGACCCTTATCCAATGGAGGAAATTTTAAATACGATTTCCCTCAGAGTTCTGGCTGACGCCTTGACTACAACATTGGTCTGGCTGCTCAAGAGTAAGCAAAAGCCAACCGTGGATAGTAAAGAAGAAAAGCAGCCTGTTGGCAAAGAACCACCAAAAAAGAGTCGGGGCTTTAAGCTACCGGGGCGAAAAAGAAAGCTCAAAGATCAAGTGGACAAAGAGACTCACGTTGACAAAGAAAAAGCCCCTAATCCGGAAAAAGTAGCATCAACAGTTGACATGATTCAACCTTCGGCGCCTATTTCAGAAACGATCGTTAAAAAAGAAGTAAACAAACGGCTGGGGACGACTACTAGCTAATCTAAATCTTCCGGGGACTCTCCTACTCGTAGATTAATGATCTTATTTTTTTTATCGCGCTCAATTTTTATCTTTACGTCACTTCCTGGAGTAGCTTGTGCAACGAGTCTAGCCAGGTCGCTCGTGCTACTCACGTTCTTGTTTCCAAAACGTACAATAACATCATTCTTTTTAAGCCCGGCCTGCTCAGCTGGCTCGCCTTCTATGATACCCGCAATCAGGACGCCTTTTTCCTCAGCCAAGCCATCGGGTAGATCAGAAACTGGTGCCATCTTAATGCCAATAAAACCAGATCTTACGACCCCGCCCTTCTTGAGTCTCGGAAGCATATCTTTAACGCGGTTTATGGGGATCGAAAAACCAAGCTGAGTTCCGGAAACAACGGCAGTATTAATACCAATGACCTTCCCGCCTAGATCAACAAGGGGGCCGCCACTATTCCCAGGGTAAATTGCCGCATCGGTCTGGATGAAATCAACAAAGGGGGCTTCAGGTAGCTCCCGACCCTTCCCGCTGATTACTCCGACGGTCACGTTATTTTCCAAACCAAACGGGTTGCCCATCGCAACCACCCATTGACCTATCCTAGTCTTATCAGAATTACCCATTGTGAGCGGGGAAAGTTTTTGAGGAGCATCTATTTTAATGAGGGCCACATCCATTTTCGGGTCGCGACCGATGACTTCAGCCGTGAACTTCTTACCTTTAGCTATTAGAACTTCGACTTCTTTAGCGTTCTCAACCACATGATTATTAGTCAATATAAGCCCGTCTTTGTCTATTATGAAACCTGAACCGACACCTTTTTCAGAATCCGGCGGCAGATCGGGGTGATCTTTCGGTATGTCGCCTTCTGCTCCACCGCTATCCCCGCCTCCGCTTGTCACAATAAAAACCACGCCTGGTTTTAGCTTAGAAACCAGCGGGCTGAGATTTGATAGGCTCGTCTTTTCTTCCTGTTTTTTTTGAGCTTGCGCCACAGGTGGGGCTATCCCACGCGGATCTCCTTGTCCAATAAGGTACCCCGCTAGAAAAATAGTGAGCGCAACCGAAGCTTTGACGATTGCTAGAAACCCGCTATGCTTATCTTTGAGTCGTATTTTTTTAGACATGAATTGCTAATACCCATTATTAAGAATCTTTGCTCAATTTTACTTTCGCTCTTTGGAAAAAATTAAAGAGGGATCAGATGAAAGAAACCACGAAGCTGAGAATAATTAATGAAGTGGCGATTTCCGTGGCTCAATCAATTGAGCTCAAGACAGTTCTCCGAGTTGCGCTTAACAAGGTTATGGAAGCGTTTAATGTCACAAGCGGCGGCATTTACCTGCAAGACTTCAAAACAAATTTACTCATTCTCGAAGTACATCACGGTTTAAGTCCAGCTTTTGTCGCAGAAAAATCTACTGTCACTCCTGGTAGCGGTTGCGCCGGTTGGGCCATCGATCACAATGAGCTATTTAGCGCCTATGGTCGGTCGGAAACCGGTTTTATCTGCGAAGACTCGGATAGACTGATGGGAATTGATTGCCTTGTCGCAAGTCCAATATCGACAAAACGGCGGGTTCATGGAGTCATTGAGCTTTTTGCGCCAATTTCTCGACGACTTAGCGAAGATGAAGCTCACCTGATCAAGGTCATTAGCGACCAGATTGGAATGGCCGTAGACAACGCCCATCTCTATGAAGAATCTAGAGAAAATGTGGCCCAACTAACCGAGCTCCAGCTAGAACTAGCCGCCACAAATAGAATATTAAAAAGTCACCTCTCGCAGGAATCACATATCGCTGAAATCTTACAAAAAAGTCTTTTGCCCAGAAAAATACCGAAAATACCTGGGATCGCAATCGCAGCCAGACTGATTTCCGCCACGCAAAACGCGGATGTCGGTGGCGATTTCTATGACTTCATGGAACTTAAAAAAGACAAATTCGCGATAATTCTCGGTGATGTCTGCGGCAGCGGCATTGACGTGGCCACATTAACAGGCATGGCAAAGAATACGATTCGAGCTTTTGCCTGGGAAGACCAAGATATTGCTCAGATACTGAACAGGGCAAACCGCGTGATCTGCGCACAAACAGACCCGTCAAAATTCGTGGCCCTGTTTTTTGGGATAATTGATCTGGACCGCCAAAAACTGGACTACTGTGTGGCGGGGCAGCCAAAACCTTTCCTGGCCCGCTCGGGTCAGATAGAACAGCTCAAAGCCAAGTCAATGCTGGCCCTGGGTGTTGATGAGGATTCTGATTATCAGGCTCACTCGCTCGACTTAAAGAAGAATGACACTCTTCTTGCTTTCACAGACGGCCTGATAGAGGCCAGAAAAGGCAATGAACTATTCAGCGAGACCCGGATACTCGAGATTATGGAGAAGAAACTCTCATCATCGCTTGACGCTCTGGTCGATTCTATTATTACGGCCGCGAGGGATTTTGGTGGTGGAACTCTTCGCGATGACGTCGCAATAATCTCGTTAAGAGTTTTGGAAATGTAGTCTAACCTCATCTAATAATTTTTGCTATAATAGCATTTCAATATTTTGACCAGGGTGATCAATAAATTAGATGGAAGACTTAGAGACTAAACCGGTTCAAATAAATTTGAATGAGCTCGTCGAGATGATAGAAGATGAAAAAATCTCGCGGCGGCTTGCGTATATCTACAACCAGATACCGAAAACCAATTGTGGTACCTGCGTTAAATGCTGCTTTGTCGGCGCCCAGGTCTATCCGATCGAGTTTCTTAACATCTACAGCCACTTAATTAAGATGCCGGAGCTTACAAGAACGCGACTGGCGAAAAAACTTATTGAGTACGAGATGTTGCATCTCACAACCTTAGATTATTCTTGCGCGTTTTTAGAAAATGACGCTTGTATTCTCGAGGATCAAAAACCAATTTCTTGTCGTCTTTTTGGATTTTACACTGAGAGCGAATATAAAAAAATGGCCGTGACCAGCCGGCAACAAAACCAACGACTTGCCATGCATTTCGCTAGAAACTCACGAATTCTACTACCTGAAAAGGTCATGACCCATGATGTCGAGTTCTGCGCGCCCACTATGGATAAAAAAGGTAACCCCATCTTTATCTCAGCTCAAGAACGCGAACGACTTTTTCAACAGATATACTCTTTGGCTGAATTAGTGGTTCCAGACGAATGGCTGGAGCCAAGCCACGAACGCTTTTCATATCAATTCGCGATTGAGTTTATGACAGCTGAAGAGATTGAGAAAGACCAGATCAAGATAATTAAAGAATTTCAAGCAAAACAAAAAAGCCCGACACTCGAAAAATTGATGGCTGGATACGGATTCCGCATATAGAAGGAGACCTAAATGTTTCTTTTCCCGTTCGCGGCCACTGCTGTCAGCCTTATCTTCTCCGGCTTGGTTTTTAAGCAATACATCCAGAGGCGAAAACCTTATCAGCTTGCCTGGGCGGTGGCGCTACTTATGTTCGGCCTTGGCGCCCTGGCAGAGACATTGGCAACGCTTGGAACATGGAATGAATTCCTCGTCAAAACCTATTACCTGTTTGGCGGAACCTTAGTCGTCGGATACTTAGGTTTGGGAACACTGTACGTCAGCGGCGACTACGACACCGGCTCGGCAGTTTCTACGTTTTTTCTGGGCCGACGCTTTAATGTCATTGTCTCCACGTTCTTAACATTCTTTTTATGGCTCATGATCTATGGAATCAAAATGTACCGTGGAAATACCAGTGTTGCCCTTATTGTCAGCGCGCTTTATTTGACCCTGCTGACAGTAGCGGTCTTTGCCAAAGAAAAGGTCCCGAGTGTATATTTGGTAATCTTGTTGATTGGAACCGCGCTGGCAGCTTACGCCATTAGCCAAGGCATACTCACAAACCCGTCCGAGTTGACCGAGACCGAGGGTTGGCGCGCGCTTGGCCGCACAAGAGGCATAAAGACCGGTGCTTTTTCGCTAAATGTTATCGGGAGCTTCATTTTAATTATCGGTGCGATTCAATCTGCTGTTAGTTTGTTAAAGAAACACATCATGCGGGAGACTGCCATCGGCAACATCCTGATCGCCTTCGGTGTTTTAGTA
>JAUVQD010000151.1 GCA_030598355.1 Actinomycetes bacterium | reverse complement strand
GATAATATACTTGCTTGGAGCGGGTCTTTCCGCCCAGAGGGCAATTAACCAGACTGTTGCTACGCCTAACAAACGATTTAGTGAACTTTTCCGCATAAACGACCGTTTTCTCAAGGAGCCAGGGCGAGTGCTTTTTGTCGAAACTGGTGAAGATTGGGGTAAGTATGTGCTATCTGATCTAAAAGTTGCTTCACCGCTTGCTTTGTCATACAGGGGTGACGCGCCGGAAGTGAGGCCTCAGTTGGTCGATCGTCAAGTGCATGACCTTGATAGTTTGCGCGGTGTTCTTGGTAGAAAATATTCATTGATTATTATCTCTAAAAGCCAAGATAAATCGTTGGCGCCGAACCCGTTTGAACTGGTTTTTTCCGGCAAATATTATAATGTTTTTAAAAAGCAGCCCCGCGCGGTAGTGCCATTGGGTCATAAACCTTTTGAGGTCGGCGGGGATACAAAAGATCTGCCGTATTATAAGCTTGGCCAGGGAAAGGGCTTGACCATTGTAATTGATAGCACTCACAGGTCTCTTTTAGTTTCCGCGTACCTCGCGCCCTCGTCAAGCCGCCCATCGGGCCAAGTCAAATTCTCGGCTGGCGGGCGCTCAGTTAGCATAAAAGTCACAGTTAAGCCGGCCATTTATACGGTACCTCTTGCGGGCGGGCCTCGTGAGAGTTTGCAAGTAATAAACGGAACGTCTGGTCAGCTTCGACTTGACTGGGTTGCCCCTTTAAAGCAATGACATGACCGGGGTAAGCTTTTTCGTTACAATTATAAAAATGAACGTTTTAGTCCAGTTAGGAACCGTTCTAGAAGAGTAGGTGAATAAGTAGTTGTCAAAGGTTCTAGTCATTTCACCCGAGGCTGTTCCAGTTGCTGGTCGGCTGGCGGCTGGTCCCGGAATTCGTTATTGGCAGATAGCCAAAAGTTTGGCGAAAGACTATAAACATAATGTGACACTAGCGGTTCCGCAAAAAGAATTTAAGGCAACCGATAAGGGGCCGACTCCGATGGTCCCCTGGGACTTGAAGAACATATGTGATCTTGCTGACGATCACGATTGTGTGGTCATGCCGCATGTTCATAGCGGCCTGTCTACGGCTTACAGAAAAAACGCTAACCCGAAGATACCGACTGCCGTGGATCTTTATGATCCGGTCTTAATCGAGAATATTGGCCTGCAACCTGTGAATGAAGAAGGCGCACGTTCTTTTAGTCACTATCTAAGTGGTGTCATACCGATCCTAAAACGCGGCGATTATTTTGTCTGCGCGAATGAGCGCCAAAAGCTTTACTATATAGGTGTTTTAAATGCTTTGGGTCGAATAAACCCTCTCACATATCGGGAGGACATTTTAGAAATCGTTCCTTTTGGCGTCGATGAGAAACCGGCGGAAAAAACAAAAGGTGTGATGCGGGGTCAGACAGTTGATCCTGAAGACAAAGTCATTCTTTGGTTTAGCGGGATATATCCATGGTTTGACGCGCTTACACTTATTGAGGCGATGCCGGCGGTTTTGAAAGAGGAGCCCCGAGCTAAATTAGTAATATTGGGCGGCGCCCATCCCGCCGGCCATGCGCCCGATGACGAATATCTTCGCACGCAGGCTAGATCAAAAGAGCTGGGTCTATTTGGTAAAACCGTCCTTTTCATGGAATGGCAACCATATGAAGATCGAGCGGACTGGTATCTCGAATCTGATATAGCTGTCGTTACGCATAAACCAAGCCTGGAAACGGAACTATCGCACCGCACCAGGGTTATAGATTTTCTTTGGGGCGGGCTGCCGGTAATAACCTCCCGAGGGGACGCGGTCGGTCAAATGATAGAGAGTCGAGGGTGCGGCCAAACAGTTGCGGCAGGAGATAAAGAGGCGTTGGCTGAGTCGATTGTCGCGCTTCTAAGTGACGACCTCAAGAGAAAAAAGATGGCTGCTTTGGCCCGCGAGTTAGCGGCCACTGAGCTGACATGGAAAAAAGTAATCGAACCTCTAGCCGATTTTTGCGCAAATCCTCAGATTGCCGCCGATCGAAAAGATGAGCGTCTGGCCCAGGAGACACTGACGGCAATTGATACGATTGACGAGCATTTTCGTCTTACGCCAATCGTAAATCACACTAAAACTCTTTGGCAGAAGGTCCAAGATGTTTATGAAGCCGAAGGACTCTCTGGAACAATCAATCGCTCTGTCGATGTAGTGGCGCGCCAATTTAAAAAAGGCGAGTCCGGTGAAGATAAAACATGAGAGTCGCGCATTTTGTTCAAGGGTATACCCCGGCCATCGGCGGCACCGAGTATTTAATGCAAAGAATCTCCGAAGAGCTTGCCGGCCGCTTTAAAGATGATGTGACGGTTTACACTACAAACGCTTATAATTGCGAAGCTTTCAATACCCGGGGGACGTCACTTATGGCTCCTGGAGCCGAGGTGATCAATGAGGTAAAAGTTGAGAGATACAAAGTTTTCAACCGCTTCTCAAGGGCTCTCAATCTAGCGCAAGCAGTTAGCTATCGCTTTAATCTTCCTCGAAACGATCTAATAAGAACTGTCTATAGTGGCCCCATTTTACCTGGCTTAATTAAGAGAATTAAGACTATTGAAGCCGACGTTGTTTGCGCTTCTTCTTTTCCGCTGATGCATATGCACTACGCCTCGGCTGCAGCTTCCCAAGCCGGCGCTGCTCTAGTTTTGCACGGCGGTCTGCATCCCCAAGACAGTTGGGGGTTCGACCGCAAAATCATCTATTCGCTGATAAACAAGGCTGACGCATATATTGCAAATACCACCTACGAACGCGATTTCCTATTAGGGCAGGGTATTGCCGGCAATAAGATCCACGTCGTCGGGGTTGGTACAGATCCGGAAAAATTCTCGAAGGCCACGGGCAGCGAAATACGCCGTCGATACAACCTTGGACACGACCCGGTAGTCACATTTGTTGGTCAGCAAGGCGGACATAAAGGCATTGATACGCTCTTAAAGGCCATGCCTCTTATTTGGCGGCAAGCACCAGACACGCACGTAATTATTGCCGGCTCTCGTACGAACTATTCGGCCGTTCTTGATCAGATCGTCGCCTCTTTTACTCCAAGCCAACGAGAGAGGATAATCGAGATACCAAATTTTGACGAAGAAGAGAAATCAGAGATCATCGCAGCCGGCGATATTTTTGCTTCGCCTTCAGGTTTCGAGTCTTTCGGGATCACTTTCCTTGAAGCGTGGGCGACGGCCAGGCCGGTGATCGGTTGCCGCTCAGGGGCTATTCCTTCCGTGGTCAAAGATGGTAAGAACGGTATCTTGGTGGACTATAAAGACAATAGAGAATTGGCTGGAGCGATTCTGGAATTAATATTCGATATGAAACTCAGGCGCAAATTGACTGAAAATGGACGGGATTTGGTCTTAAAGAATTATACTTGGGAAATTGTTGCCAATAAATTCCGGTCGATCTATAGCCGGGCGGCGTCTAATAGATGAAATACCAGCGCAACAAGGCATATAAAGCAATAAACGCGGGACCAGCCTACTACCTCAAGCATGAAAACGGGTCTTCTATCAGGACAGATCGCTTTATTAATATGGTTTGGCAAAAAGCTAACGGCCGGGATGCTCAAGAGATTAAACAAGGGATAGGGGATAGAATTCATATTTCTGACTGGATTCTGGATGTTTCACTGAAGCTTATGGTCGCGGCTGATTTACTTAGCAGCGACGAAAAGGAGCCAAGTCAATCCGTGTCGACCCCGCCCACCGATGGGCCCGTTGTTTCTGTGGTTATTGTGAACAAAGACGGAGAGCGTCATTTGGAGACGCTCTTGCCTTCGCTGGAAGCCCAAGATTACCAGCAGATAGAAAAGATACTGGTTGATAATGGCTCAAAAGACAATTCAGTCGCTTTTTTCAAGAGCCATTTCCCCGACGGGAAAGTTGTGGAACTAAAAAAGAATATCGGTTTTGCGGGCGGGAACAACCTTGGTATTGAGCAGGCTACCGGCAAATATATTTTCCTGTTGAATAATGACACGAGGATAGCGGATGATTGTGTCAGCCAATTGGTCGCCGTGGCAGGAGAAAAATCTGAGATGGCGGCTATTGTGCCTAAGATGTATCAATGGCAGCTCCCGAAATTTTTAAATGCAATCGGCAATTCAGTTCAGGCCCGAGGCTGGGGTGGCGACAATTATATCGGCTATCTTGATATCGGACAGTTTGACCAGATAGAAGAGGTTTTTAGCGCTTGCTTCGGAGCTGTTATGATCTCGCGCGAGGCTTTGGACACAGTGGGATTGCTTGATCCCAAATATCTTTTCTATTATGAAGATAGTGATTGGTCATATCGTGCGCGCCAG
>JAUVQD010000247.1 GCA_030598355.1 Actinomycetes bacterium | reverse complement strand
CCTAGTGATCTCGCCAACTCGGGGTTCCGGAAGAGCTCCACTATGCGGACGGCGCAGTCCTCGGCGGAATCGACAAGAAATCCGCCACCTTTCTCCAGCTGCATGGGAATCCCCCCTACCTCACCGGCAATGACCGGGGTTCCTTTCCAGAGCGCTTCGGAAACCACCAGACCAAACCCTTCGCGGACAGATTTCTGAATTACCGCTTTCGAAAAGCGTTGAAAAGCATTTACCTCAATGTTGCTGACACCCGTCAGATTGGTGAAAACGTGGAGATTCAAATCTTCCCGGTCCAGTTCAGTCAGCTCTTTGTAGATATCCCAACCCATCGGATCATCCAGCGCCATCGAGCCGACTAGAGCCAGATGCAACTCGGGAATCTCTTCTCGCGCTAATTGATACGCCTTCACGACCCCGAACGGGTCCTTCCATTTGTCGAAACGTGAAACTTGCGTAATAAACGGTTCACCGGGAAACATGCCCAGCCAAGATAGTATCTGTGTGGCCATACCCGGACCGAGGTCCATGTTCTTCGGGCTGAGAGGATCGATGGCCGGGGGAATGATGGCCACCTCGGCGTGCGGGAAGTCCGGAGGGACAAACTCTTGCATCGTAAAGACGGCCCGATCGTAGTTGGCGATATAGCCGCGCAAATATCCCCATACATCGGAGGTCGCATGCGACGTATCGATATGACATCGCCAGACCCATTTGGTCCGCTCATGATCGCGCATGGACTCCAACATCGCTGCCGGTTGTGGATCGTGGATGACGATAATATCGTAATCTGAGGCCACCAACTCGCGCGAATTGGCATAGTTGTACGTCACATACGTGTCTTTCTCGTCCGAACTGAGCCGGTGCTCAGCACCTTGGAGCGCATCGTGGAAGTTCTTAGTGACTTTGAAAAAGGGCTCCTGGCCGAATATTATGCGCCACTCCGCCGCCAGCCCCAGGTCAATCTCCAAAGGCACCAACGAGCGCAGCAGTTCAGATACGCCGCCGCCGTAAGGGGTGGCGTTAATGTGCGCGACCCTCAGGCCTTTGAGCGGCTCAGCCAAGCGCCGCAGCTCGTCGATGACGGCCTCTCCGACGATCTCCTGATAAGCATTTATCGAATGGCGTCCAACATCAACCAATTGCAGCATACTTTATCCTCCGATCGCTAATATTCTTGCCCGAACAACCCGTAGCGGAAACCTGGCGCCTCCTTTCGAGGCAAGCGAGAGACAGCAGCTACCCCGACCGTCTACCTCTAGCTCTTACATCCTGATCGTGCTATATCTGAATTCAGTTTTGGCGGTTATTTAGACTCCAAGATTGGAAAAGTACTTATTAAGCGCTTGGCCGTGCGGATGGCGACTAGCCGTTCAGCGAAACACAAGTGAAGCAGGTGCAACATGAGACGTACCATACTGATTCTAACCCTATCACTCACCGTTGCCCTCCTAGGTTGCGCACGCACAACTAACAATCCTCCTGATTCAGGTGGCGCCAAGAGCGACGCTCCGTCTCCTTGGATGCATATCGAGCTGACTGACGCGCTAACCGGTGAGACTTTTAAGATCTCTGATTTCAAGGGGACCCCGGTGCTGCTCGAAACATTCGCTGTCTGGTGTCCGACTTGCACCAAGCAACAGAGGGAGATTAAGAAACTACATGAAGCTATCGGCGACAATGTAATCTCAATCTCAGTCGACACCGACCCAAGCGAGGACGCGGACAAAGTGACCGAATACGCGGAGCGGAATGCTTTTAGCTGGCGGTTTGCCATCGATGCTAACGATTTCGCCCGCGAGCTTGTCGATGAGTTTGGAGTGAATGTAGTAAATGCCCCGGCCGCCCCTATTGTTCTGATAGACGAAGACCTCCAAGCTAAACTGCTCCGGTTCGGTGTCAAGAGCGCCGATGAGCTGAAAAAAGACGTTGAGAATGGCGGCGGCTAGCCATGCCCTCGCTGCTAGAGCTGGCAACATCTTTTGGCCTGGGGATGGCAGCCAATCTGAACCCGTGTGTACTGCCGCTGTACCCCGGTTTCTTGTCGTACATTTCTAATCAACCGGATATCGCCAACCGGAAAAGGTTTACAAGAATTTCGGGATTCATTGTCTTGAGCGGAGTTATGGCCTTTATGGTTATCGTCGGAGCGATCACCGCCGGCCTCGGCCTCTCCATTACCGGATTCGTCAGTGTCGTCTCTCCATTTGCGTTTTCGGTGCTCGTGCTCATTGGCTTCGTACTTCTCTTCAATATCGACGTCAGCCGTATCGCCCTCATGTTGCCACACATACAAACGCCGTCGATCAAGAATCCTTACGCTTCAGCTTTCAGTTTCGGTTTTTTTTATGGCCCGATAGTCATCCCTTGCAATGCGCCATTGGTATTTGCCGTCTTCGCTTACTCCATCGGGGTCAGCGGCTTTATCGCCAAGTTTTCGGTCCTATTGTCGTTCGGGTTCGGGGTGGGAGTTCCGCTCGTCGCATTATCGCTGCTATCCACGGCTCGCGGCTCCTGGCTGATCAAACAATTCGTCGACCACCGTACGACGATCAACCGGGTAGCGGGCACGCTCCTGATTACACTCGGGGCATATGAATTGATCTTCGTTTTTAGGGTATTTG